>CANBWJ010000001.1 GCA_947373115.1 Opitutia bacterium
AAGCGTGGTTGAAGCTCTAAGGCAAAGCCTCCTGCAAGGTTGCATTCTCGGTAAAGTCTGCTCTTTGTGATGCCATGTCCGTTAAAGTAGGCCTAGTCTCACTTGGTTGTGCCAAGAACCTGATTGATTCCGAAATCATGATTGGTCACCTGGCCAAGGCCGGCATGACCATGACCGGTAACCCTGCTGAAGCCGACGTTATCATCGTCAACACTTGCTCCTTTATTGATGCTTCTAAGCACGAGGCCCTTGAAGCTATCTACGAGATGAGTGATGGTAAAGCGACGGCGCGTCGCAAAGACCAAAAGCTTATTGTCGCAGGTTGCATGGCCCAACGCTATCAGGGCGCCCTCCCTGTCGTCGAAGGTGCCAAAGGCCGCGTGGAGCTACCTCAGGTCGATGCCTTCATCGGTCTCGACCAGGTTACTAACATTGTACCAGTTATTGAAAAAGTTTTAGGAGGTTCGGCCGGTCGCACTGAGTTCGTGGCTAAGACCACCACCTTCATTCCCGATTACGATACGCCCCGTTTCCGTCTCACCCCGAAGCATTCGGCTTATATAAAAATCGCGGAAGGCTGTAACCACCCTTGCACCTTTTGCATCATCCCACGTATTCGCGGTCGCCATCGCAGTCGCACCGTTGAATCAGTTGTCAAAGAGGCCCGCCAATTAGTTAAAGAAGGCGTCAAAGAACTTAATTTAATCTCACAAGACACGACCTACTTCGGCATGGATCGATGGACGGAAGAACGTCCTAACCCACGCAGCAAGGTCGACTCAACCAAGGGCGAGTCTTTGGCATCTTTGCTGCGCGAACTCGATACGATTGATGGGGATTTCTGGATTCGTCTCCTTTACACTCACCCGGCACACTGGAGCGATGAGTTGATTGAGACCATTGCCAACTCACGTCACGTCGCTCGTTACGTCGACATCCCCCTGCAGCATATCTCAGATAAGATGCTCACCACGATGCAGCGCGAGACCAGCGGTGATTACATTCGTGACCTCATCAAGCGGATGCGCCTCGGTGCCCCCGATATGGCGATTCGTACGACTTTCATTGTAGGCTTCCCGGGTGAAACCGAAACCGATTTTAGCGAGCTCTTGCAATTCCTCGAAGCCACGCGCTTTGATCGGGTCGGTATTTTCAAGTATTCCAAAGAAGAAGGCACCAAGGCGGCCAAAATGGAAGGCCACCTCTCCGACGAGGTAAAGCAAGAGCGTTACGACCGAGCGATGTTACTTCTTCAGAAGCTTTCTAAAGAACGCGGCGAACGTTTTGTCGGTCGAAAGATTCGCGTACTCATTGAGAGCCCAGGCGTGGGTCGCAGCCAAGGCGATGCGATGGACATCGATGGTATCGTCAAGGTACCCAAGAAACTTTCGGTGGGTGAGTTTGCTGAAGTGACTGTGACAGGCGCCGAAGAGTACGACTTAATCGCTAAGTAAATCACTGGTCGTTCTCGCCATTCTCACGCACGGGTTCTGCTGAAGCCGCTGCCGCCGGAGAATCACTTAACCGAATTAGGGCATCGAGCGACGTGAAGTGTCGGGTCCAATCCGTCATATCTGGAATATCGCCCACCACCGCCGAGAAGAGTTCACGTTTCTCCTGCTTTAGCTCCTCGATACGTTCTTCCACGGTGCCAGGGGCAATCATGCGGTAAATTAATACCGGGTTCTTCTGACCAATGCGGTGAACTCGATCGACCGCTTGGGCTTCGACCGCAGGATTCCACCATGGGTCCATTAAGAATACATACTCAGCGGTGTTGAGTGTGATACCTGTACCGCCGGCTTTAAGTGACGCCAAAAAGAGCGCTGGGCCTTTCGTTTCTTTGAATTCTTCCACGGGTGTCGCTCGGTCTTTAGTTTCTCCGGTTAATTCAAAAATCGGTAAATTCGGCAGGTCGCGGGCGAGGGCCGATTTCACGCGCTCGAGCAAGGATACGAATTGCGAGAAGACGACGGCCTTCGAGCCGTTGGCGGAAATCTCCGAAAGTTTTGAAACCAGCAGCGTCACCTTGCCGGAGTGTAAACTCGGGCAGTCTGAGTTATCCGGCAGTAAACCCGGATCACAACAGACCTGACGGAGTCGCATTAAGAGCGTCAGTACCGAAGTGGCATCCCTGGAAAGCAAGCTCGCAAGTTCACCCGACAGCCCGCTGCCCCGTGTGAGGTGTTGGTAGAGCGAACGTTGCTCCATGGTCAAAGGACAAGGCAGGACGACTTCCATCTTGGGTGGAATATCCGAGGCAACGTGACGTTTGAGACGTCTAAGAATAAACGGTGAAACCTGTCGACGCACCTTAGATAAAGCCACCGCCGCATCGCGTAACATGATACGCTCGAAGTTGGCACGCTTACCCAACAAACCGGGCATCAAGAAACGGAAAATCGTCCACAGGTCGGTCGGCCGATTTTCCAGTGGCGTGCCGGTAATCGCAATGCGGTGTTCGGCTTGGACCGACAAACAGGTTTGGGTGGTCTTGGCTTCAGGATTTTTAATCGCCTGCGCTTCATCCAATACCACGTAACCAAATTTAATTTTATCAAGCTGCTCAGAATGTCGACGGAGCTGTGTGTAACTTGAAATCCATAACTTGGCCTGCGGCGATTTGATGAAATCGTCATCCGTTGTTAACACCGAGGCTTGAAGTTCGGGGTGGAATTTTCGAATTTCCCCCAGCCACACCGGAATGACACTCGCCGGACAAACAATGAGCGAACGTTCACCTGCTGGACGCGAGGCCAGTAGCGCCAGGACCTGTACGGTCTTACCTAAGCCCATTTCATCGGCCAATAATGGGTGTGAACCTAAATCACACAACCGACCAAGCCAGGCCACGCCCTTCGCTTGATAGGGCCGCAAGTGTGCGGGTAGGCCGTCGGGCGCAGCCGGTTCCTGCAACAGGCGATCCTTCCATTCCTTCAAATCATCATTCAATCGCAGGCTACCCACGGCAACGTGGTCAAAGAGCGAAAGTAATAAGTACCTTGGCACCTCACCGTCCTTGACCTTCCAGTCCTCCGAGAAATCAGCCACCGACGCATTGTAAGCCACCACGCCTTTACCCGGTAAGATCACCGGTCGACCGCCAGCTTTTAATAAAAGTTTTTGTTCCTCGGGTAACAATTGGTGCGTGCCGGCTTTTAGGCGCCAGTTCAGACGGAACGATTTGCCGTCTTGCCCCGCTTCAGCCTCAGCATCAACCGCCACCTGCAGTTGTTCGTTACGAAAAATGGTTAATGCTTCTTCACCCTGTAACTTGAAACGCTTTCGCCACTCGTTGAGTTCTTCCCGCACGAAGCGTTCAATTCTGCCGATATTATCCAGGGCCCATGTGCCCGAAGTTTTACTGTAGGTGAACCCTGCGCGGTGGGCGACGTTACTGAAGCGGAAGAGGGTCTGTCGTTGTTCATCGGAAAGTTCTTCCCCAGGAATCGAGCCGGGTCCAAAACAACTATGTGCATGCCCACCCCGCCCCACCCACGCCGCCGAGGTGGTTAAGCCCTCGAACGTGAGTGCAAATGTCACCTGCAACTTTAATGTATTTTTTTGACCGGTCTCGCGACGCTCAGGGACCACTGGCTCAGCGACCTCCACCGGTGCCACCGAATCATCAATCGCTTTAATTTCGTCCGCTAACAGTTCCTCCACCTCATACATCGCCGCAATGGCGTACGGTGCACCGTTTTCAGAATCAGGCAAAGAGCTGCGCCACTCCATCTTGCCGGCTCGCAGCTCGATCACGGCGCGGACGGATTGCGACTCCGACTTAATCTGCACCTCAGCGGTCCCCGGCTTGAGTTCAATCGAACGAACCAAGCCTTCGGTATAAAGTTTTCGCCCCAGCGTTAAATCTTTCGCTTTAAAAATACGCTCCCACTCCTCCGGCAGGGCCTCGAACCAATGCTCGAGTGCTTCCGTGGAGTATGAACGATTAGCCGGTCTGGGGTTAGACATTAGGCGAAGCCGCATTAAAGTTAACCCCTTTGGCTGAGACAATACCCAAGTCTGCTAATTTTTAAATGGTCTGTACTTGTTTAATTACGACCTGACTGCTATTTGTTAACCAACTTTTAACCTTAATTAAATGAAACACTTAAGTGTAGGAACTCGTTGGAATGCGGACCTGGTCGCCCAGTACCACGAAAAGTGGAAAATGGACCCTCAGTCCGTAGACCAAGATTGGCGTAATTTTTTTGAAGGTTTTGAACTCGGCCTCTCCCTGCCACCTAAACCAAGTAAGGCTGCTGCAAGTACCGTCGCAGGGGGTGTCGATGCTGCTGCGCAGTCCAAGGTGCTCGCCGCCATTCACGCTTACCGCACCCTCGCTCACGCACAGGCTCGCATCAACCCCTTACACGATCCCGTCCCACACCACGAGCTGTCGGACAAAGCATTGGGACTCGATGGTATTCCAGTTAATCAGATTTTTCACACGGGTGATTTTCTCGGCGGGGTCATGTCACCACTTTCGGAAATTCTCGCTAAATTAAAAACGATATACGGCGGCACGATTGGTGTAGAGTTCACGCACATTCAAGACGGTGCCCGTCGTCGGTGGATCCAAGAACGCGTGGAAGGTTGCGGCTTGCGTGCCAGCTACGACGCCACCGCCCGTCGCGGCTTCCTGCGTACCATCGTCCAAGCAGAACAATTCGAACGCTTCCTCCATCGCACGTTTGTGGGGGCTAAACGCTTTTCCGTCGAAGGTGGCGAAACCTTATTAGTCGCCCTAGAGCAAGCCATTCACCGCGCCCCCGGTTTTAATATTTCAGATATTATCATCGGCATGGCACACCGCGGTCGTCTTAATGTCTTGGTAAATATCCTCGGGAAAAAGCCCGATCAACTTTTTCGCGCTTTTTCTGAAAACTACATTCCCGACACCTCGACGGGTGATGGCGATGTGAAGTACCACCTTGGCTATGAAGGCAGTCGGACGGTTAGCGAAAAAAATATTGCGCTGACCCTTGCTTACAACCCGAGTCACCTCGAAGCCGTTAATCCCGTTATCCTCGGACGCGCCCGTGCCCGTGCCGATTTACAAAACCAAGCCCAACGGGCGAATGTTCTGCCCATCTTAATTCACGGTGATGCCGCTTTCTCCGGACAAGGCATCGTCATGGAAACCCTTAATCTCTCGGGGGTGAAAGGCTACGAGGTCGGCGGCACCGTACACTTGGTGACCAATAATCAAGTGGGCTTCACCACCAATCCCGAAGAAGGTCGCACGGGTCACCATTGCACCGAGATCGCCAAGTTCATCGAAGCCCCAGTTTTACACGTCAATGGTGACGACCCTGACGCGGTCGTGCTCGCCACCGAAATCGCCCTGGAATACCGCCAGAAATTCGCCGCCGACATCGTCGTCGATATCGTTTGCTACCGCCGCTACGGTCACAACGAAACCGATGAGCCCGCTTTCACTCAACCGATTCTTTATAAAAATATTACGGCTCACCCGAGTGTGGCCGAACTTTACGCTTCACGCCTAACGGAATCTGGCTCCGCTCCCAGCGGTGAGCTGCAAGCCCTGCGCACCGAATTTGATGTCTTATTAAACGCCGCTCAAGAGCGCGCCAAAGCATCCTTAAATGAGAAAGGTGAAGATGAAGTCACCCCCACTGCCACCACCCTTCGTCCCTTCCAATCCCCTTATGATGGCCAAGTGGATACACGCGCCACCATGGAACTGCTGCAAAAAGTCGCGCCTGCCCTTTGGCAAATGCCTCCTGACTTTGCACCGAATCCCAAAATCAAACGCTTACTCGATGCGAAAGCGGAAGCCTTTAACTCCGGTAGCAATATCGACTGGAGCTTAGGTGAGGCACTCGCCTTCGGTTCACTTTTAGCTGAGGGCTACCCGATTCGACTCTCGGGCCAGGACTGCGAGCGCGGCACCTTCTCGCACCGTCACGCGGTCTTACACGACCCCTCCAACGATGCCGAATACACACCTCTCAATGCGGTCGCTGGCGGTGAAAACATCGAAATTGTTAACTCCACCTTATCCGAATATGCCGTGCTTGGTTTTGATTACGGCTACGCCCTCGAAGCCCCTGATTCTCTGGTGATCTGGGAAGCGCAATTTGGTGACTTCTCTAACGGCGCCCAAATCGTCATCGATCAATTCCTCGCTTCTGCCGAATCCAAGTGGGGACAGGTCAACGGACTCGTCATGCTCTTGCCACACGGCTACGAAGGACAAGGCCCTGAACACTCCTCCGCCCGCCTCGAACGTTTCTTGCAACTCTGTGCCGAAAATAATTTACAAGTCATCCAGCCTTCGACACCCGCTCAACTCTTCCACGCACTCCGACGCCAAGTTAAAGCGGAGCACCGTAAGCCACTCGTGGTGATGACGCCTAAAAGCTTACTGCGTCTCAAGGCATGCGTGAGTGAACTAAAAGATTTCACCAACGGTCGCTTCGAGACGATCATGGCTGACCCAAAACCTGCGGCCAAAACTGAGCGACTCATTCTCTGCTCCGGTAAGGTTTTCTACGAACTCGACACCGAACGTGCCAATCGTAAGGACACGTCCACTACCATTGTACGCGTCGAGCAATTCTATCCATTTGACGCGGCCGCCCTCCAAAAGATTCATCAACAATACGGTTCACCTAAGAAAGTGGTCTGGGTGCAAGACGAGGCCCAAAATATGGGCGGCTGGTCTTTCATCGCCCCTCTGATCGAATCTACCCTGGGCCTTAAGCCCCTTTATGCCGGTCGCGACAGCGCCGCATCCCCTGCCGTTGGTGCCCTTTCGATTCATAAACTCGAGCAAGCCGACGTTATTCGCCAAGCATTTACGGCCTAATCCCTGTCAGTAGATACTTTTAAGCGGGTTGTAGGCTTTCCTACTACCCGACCATGTGCCCATTAGCCCTTAAACGAGAGGCATTTCCCCGTTGAAACTGAGCCCAATGGCTACCAAGGTTAACCACCTCTTTATTATGGTTTTAGAAGTCAAAATTCCCGCAATGGGAGAATCCATCACCGGCGGCCTCCTGGCTTCATGGACCGTCAAGTCGGGCGATACCGTCAAAAAGGGTCAGGCACTTTTTTCTTTCGAGACCGATAAGATCACTTCCGATGCCACGGCCGAAGCTGACGGACAAATTACCATCAGCGTTCCCGCGGGCACCGAGGTCCTCGTCGGACAAGTAGTCGCAACCATCGACAGCTCAGTGAGCACACCCACCGCGAGCGTATCAGCGACACCCGCCCCTGCACCCACTGTAGCGATTACCGCAGCAGCTCAGGTCGCCGCTAAAGCCTCCGCACCTTCTCTTTCCAAATCTGGCAGTGCATTAGAAATTTCACCCGCGGTTCGTCGTATTGCCGCCGAGACCGGTTTAAATCCCGCCTCAATTCCTGGGACGGGCAAAGGTGGACGCGTCACCAAGGGTGATATGTTGGCCGCCCTCGACGGACAAACCCCGATTGCGGCAGTTGCCACTGCACCCGCACCGCTTGCTCCGGCCGCAACTGCCGCACCTGCAGCTAAACCCGCTGTCGTTGAAATTCCTTCGCGCGAAGGTCGCACCACGCGCAAGAAGATGTCTCCTTTGCGTCGCAAAATTGCCGAACGTCTCGTGCAAGCAAAGTCCGAGACCGCAATGCTCACCACCTTTAACGAGGTTAACATGGCTCCTGTCATGGAACTTCGCAAACGCCACGGCGACGAATTCCTCAAGAAATACGGTATTAAACTCGGTTTCATGTCCTTCTTCGTGAAGGCCGCGGTTCAGGCCCTGAAAGATGTTCGTGCCGTTAACGCCCAGCTCGACGGCGAAGAGATCGTCGAAAACAATTTTTACGACATCGGCGTTGCCGTTGGCACCGACAAGGGCCTCATGGTCCCGGTGGTCCGCGATTGCGATCAACTCACTTTCGCAGGTATCGAAAAAGCGATTACCGATTTTGGCAAACGCGCGCGCGATGGCAAAATCCAACTGCCGGAATTACAAGGCGGCGTCTTCACTATTTCCAATGGCGGTATTTACGGATCGATGCTTTCCACGCCGATTCTCAATCACCCCCAAGCTGCCATCATGGGGCTGCATAACATCGTTGAACGTGCGGTCGTGGAAAAAGGGCAAATCGTTGTCCGCCCCATCATGTACCTCGCCCTCTCTTATGACCACCGCATCATCGATGGCAAAGAGGCGGTCACCTTCCTTGTGAAGGTTCGTCAGTACATTGAAGAACCTCAAACGCTCCTCTTCGGCGCTTAAAACTTTTATACTACTCATATGTCTCAATTAGATCTTGTTGTTATCGGTGCCGGACCCGGCGGCTACGTGGCTGCCATTAAGGCCGCGCAGCTTGGACTGAAAGTCGCCCTCGTTGAAAAAGAACCTGCCCTCGGCGGCACTTGCCTCAACATCGGCTGCATTCCCTCCAAGGCGCTCCTCCACTCAACTGAAGTCTTTCAACAGACCCTGCACGGCAAAAAGCACGGCCTCGTGGGCTCCGAAAAAGTCACCTTCGATGTGGGTGCGATGATGTCGAATAAAGAAAAAGTCGTCGCGCAACTCAACAAGGGCGTTGAATACTTGGTCTCTAAACGCGGCATCGAAATTGTACGCGGCCTTGGTCGCCTCGGCAAAGCTGGACAAGTTTTAGTGCGCAGCACGAGCGGAGAACGCATTATTGATACTAAAAATATTATTATCGCTACCGGTTCTTCGGTGGTCGAATTGCCCTTCATGAAGTTCGATGGCGAAACCATCATTTCTTCAGACCAAGGCATCGCCCTTAAAGAAGTTCCCGCTAAAATGGTAGTCGTGGGAGCGGGCGCCATCGGACTCGAGCTCGGCTCGGTCTGGGCTCGCCTCGGTAGCCAAGTCACCGTGGTCGAAATGGGCACCTCCATCGGTGGTCCTGCCTACGACAGCGATGTCGCTAAGGTCGCGCAAACTGCCTTCGAAAAACAAGGCCTTAAATTTGAACTCGGCGCCAAAGTTACCGGCGCTAAGAAATCCGCCGCTGGCCTTTCACTCACCGCTGAACGCGATGGCAAGACCCTCGAATTCCCGGCCGATAAAATCCTCGTCGCCGTGGGTCGTAAGCCCAACACGGTCGGTCTCGGCGCCCAAGAAGCCGGACTGAAACTCGACGAGCGTCAACGCATCGTGACTGATGATCATTTTCGTACCAACCTCCCTGGCGTCTACGCCATCGGTGACGTCGTGGTCGGCCCCATGCTTGCCCACAAAGCCGAAGAAGAAGGCGTGGCTTGCGCTGAAATCATCGCCGGTAAATCGGGTCACGTTAATTACGGTATCATCCCCGGCGTCATTTACACCGACCCCGAAGTGGCTGGCGTCGGCATGATTGAATCCGAGGCCAAGGCCAAGGGCATCGAGGTGAAGATTGGAAAATTCCAACTCGCTGGAAATGGTCGCGCCATCGCGGCTGATGCGACCACCGGTTTTTATAAAGTCATCGCCTGTGCCAAAACCGACAAACTTCTCGGTGTCCAAATTGTCGCACGTGGTGGCTCTGAGATGATTGCCGCTGCCTGTGCGCATATGGAATACGGCGGTAGTGCCGAAGACGTGGCACGCACATGCTTCGCTCACCCCACCATCAGCGAGTCCTTCAAGGAAGCCGCGATGGCCGTCAGCAAGATGAGCATTCACTCGCTCTAATCTCTCGGGCGGATTCGTTAAAAGTTAAGGGGCTAGGCTGACCACGGCACACGGGGAACCAGACTGCCGTTGCTTCCTTCCGGACCTGGCGGGGTTCGTCGGCACCCATTGCATGGGGCCTAGCTTACCTTTAAGAGTGGCCAATTCATTAGCGCTTTTCAACCTCCATCTTACCCCCTACACCTTTCCTTCCGATGGCTGAGATTCCTAAATCCTACGACCCACAAGGGGTAGAACAACGCTGGTACGAACAATGGCTGGCAGCCGGATGTTTCAAGGGAAAGGTCGATACGTCGCGTGAGTCGTTCGCGGTGATGATTCCGCCACCCAATGTGACAGGCGTCCTGCACATGGGCCACCTGCTGAACAACACACTGCAAGACATCATGATTCGGCGCGCCCGCCAAGAAGGCAAATCTGCCCTCTGGTTACCTGGCACCGACCACGCGGGTATCGCGACGCAATCACGCGTTGAAAAAGAACTTCGTCAAAAAGAAGGAAAAACCCGTCACGACTTAGGGCGCGAAAAATTCATCAAAGTCGCTTCCGAGTGGCGCGATAAACACGGCGGTATTATTTTATCTCAATTACAAAAGCTCGGCGCCTCGTGTGACTGGGATCGCAAAGTACACACCCTCGACGAGGGCTACTCCCAAGCCGTCCTCCAAGCCTTCGTTACCCTTTACGAACGTGGCTACGTTTACCGCGGGAAACGCATGGTCAATTGGTGCCCCGTTTCCCAAACGGGTTTATCCGACGAAGAAGTAATCATGAAGCCCACGCAGGGATCATTATTCAAGATGCGCTATGAGGTCGTCGAACAGCCCGGTACATTTTTAGAAATCTCCACCACTCGCCCTGAAACCATTCCGGGTGACGTCGCCGTAGCCGTTAACCCCGAGGATAGCCGCTACCAACACCTCATCGGCAAGCACGTTTGGCGCCCCTTCCCTCGTGCCCAAATTCCCATCGTCGGCGACGCGGCGGTGGAAAAAGATTTTGGTACCGGTGTCTTAAAAGTCACCCCGGCTCACGATCGAACCGACTTTGAAATCGGTAAACGTCACAACCTCACCGTACTCGATGTGATGAATCCCGATGGCACAATGAATGCCGACGCTGGTCCACTCGCCGGACTCGAACGCTTCAAAGCCCGTTCCGCTGCCGCCAAACTTCTCGAAGAGCTCGGCGCCCTCGTTAAAATCGAGCCCTATGAAAATACCGTTGGCTATTCTGAACGTGCCGATGTGCCGATTGAGCCCCGCCTGAGCGAACAGTGGTTTATTCATTACCCCAAAATCGAAGAGGCTAAGCGTGCCGTGACATCGGGAATGATTAAGTTCCACCCCGAACGCTGGACCAAAACTTACCTGCACTGGCTCGATAATATTCAAGACTGGTGCGTGAGTCGCCAACTCTGGTGGGGACATCGTATTCCCGTTTGGTACCGCAAAGGTTCGGACCGCAACGAAGCGAAGAACCGTCATGTTTCCCTGCAGCCGCCCAGCGACCCCGCCAACTGGGAGCAAGACAATGACGTCCTTGATACCTGGGCCTCGTCCTGGCTTTGGTGCCTTGCCACCATTGGCTGGCGTAAACCCGGTGAGACCACCGATGAACTGAAGCATTGGTACCCGACTGGTGCCCTGGCAACTGGTCCCGATATTATTTTCCTTTGGGTCGCACGTATGATTATTGCCGGACTCGAACTCCACGGCCCTGAAAAGAAAACCCTGACGGATGATGAAATCCGCGCCCGCATTCCCTTTAAGCGTGTCTACTTTAACGGTATCATTCGCGATAAGCTCGGACGGAAGATGTCCAAATCACTCGGCAATTCTCCTGAACCGCTCGACTTGATTGCAAAGTTTGGCGCCGATGGTCTGCGCTTCGGCCTACTTTCTATCGCTCCGAAGGGACAAGATATCCTGTTCGACGAGGATCGCGTTTCACAGGGTCGGAATTTCTGTAACAAAATTTGGAATGCTGCTCGCTTCCGTCAAATGTCTGGCCCGATGTTCGACAACTCGAGCATCACCTCAATCGTCCAACGCATTAACCCCGCTCAATTGGATGACGATGACTCCGCTATTCTCCATGGCCTGATCGGATTGTCCCAAGCCACCGCCCACCAACTCGACGAACATGAGTTCACGGCGTATGCGCAAGGGCTCTATGCTTACTTCTGGGGTGATTTCTGCGATTGGTATGTTGAAGCTTCCAAGGTACGACTCGCCGACCCCGCCCTGCGCGACCATTGTCTCGCAGTTCAGGACCTAGTGCTGCGACAGTTCTTACTTCTACTCCACCCCGTCGCCCCCTTCATCACCGAAGAACTCTGGCACCTCTTGGGTTACGGCAAAGAAAATGAATTCATTCAGAATCAAAACCCCAGTGATGGCAGTGACCTTAACAACGCTTTCCTGACAGCTTCGGTAAAGCTTGATGTGAGCAAAGTCGCTGATGTTGCCCTCCTGCGTGAGTTTGTAGCGGAAGTTCGAGCGACCAAATCTCAAGCCAACCAAGCCACAAAGCGTGACAGCATCATCACCGTCATTCCCAAAGATGCTAAAGCCAAAACCTTGCTCACTCATAATCGCGACAAACTCGGACGCTTAGCTGGACTCTCCGAAATGCAATTCGCCGAAAGTTCAGGCGACCGACCCGGTACTGTCTGCCAGCTCGGCACCGTAATCCTCGAACAGAGTGGCACCATCGATGTGGCGGCCGAAAAAATACGCCTCAGCAAAGAGCTCGAGAAGATCGAGAAAGCCGTTGTTGCGGGCGAAGCCAAACTCTCCAACGAAACTTTTGTTTCCAAAGCCCCTGCTAATATCTTAGATGGGGCTCGTAAACAACTTGCCGAGGCCACCGCTAAACGCGACGAAATCGTGCGCATGCTTAAAACGCTTAACTAACCCCCAATCACCCCACAATGAAACCCACACTCCTCGTCATGGCTGCCGGCATGGGAAGTCGCTACGGTGGCTTGAAGCAGATCGACGCCATGGGCCCCTCGGGCGAAACTATCCTCGACTACTCCGTCTTCGATGCAATCCGTGCCGGCTTCGGCAAAGTCGTCTTCATTATCCGTCCCGACTTCGCCGCCGACTTCCGCGAGCGCATTGGCAATAAATTCGCCGGAAAGATCGAAGTTGCTTACGCTTTCCAAACCCTCGACAAGCTTCCGGCGGGTTTCACCGTGCCAGCCGGACGTGAAAAACCGTGGGGCACGACCCACGCAATTCTGTGTGCACGTGAATGCATTGATACGCCCTTCGCGGTCATCAACGCCGATGATTTCTACGGACAAGATTCATACGCCGTCTTGTCAAAGAAACTCCAAGCGTCCGCCAATAACGAACACCACTACTGCATGGTCGGCTTCACGCTTAAGAATACCCTCTCCGACCACGGCACCGTCGCTCGTGGCGTCTGTCGCACCAACGCTCAAGGGTTCTTAACCGACATCCAAGAGTTACTTAAAATCGCCAAAACGGCAAATGGTGGTGAAAATAAAGCCGAAGATGGTACAGTCACAAAGCTAACCGGAGACGAACCAGTCTCCATGAACATGTGGGGCTTCACGCCGAGCATTTTCCCTCAGCTCGAAAAACTCTTTAAGGAATTCCTCACTACCAAGGGACAGGAAATGAAGAGCGAATGCTACATTCCTCTGAGCTTAGGTGAAATCGTGAAGGCGGGTAATGCGGATTGTGCCGTCCTGCGTACACATTCGACATGGTTCGGGGTCACCTACCGCGAAGACAAACCGATTGTGCAAGCGAGTATCAATCAACTCGTCCAGCAAGGCGCCTACCCGGCGAACTTGTGGGGCTGATTTAAATCTAAATGCGTATTCTCATCACCGGCGGGGCTGGGTTTATCGGCTCTCACATCGCAGAATCCTTTCAAGGCAAAGCCGAGGTGGTGATTCTCGATGACTTTCGTAGTGGTGATCGGAAGAATTTAGTAGGTCTTAACTATCAACTCATCGAGGGGTCCATTCTCGATGAGGCCAAACTTCGTGAAGCCATGCAGGGCGTGGATCAGGTTTTCCATTTGGCCGCCATGATTTCGGTCATGGAATCCGTACTTAAACCCCAGGAGTGCGATGCCTTAAATACTCAAGGTACTTTAAAAGTCCTCGAAGCTGCGACTAAGGCTAAAGTCTCAAAGGTCGTCCTCGCTTCGTCCGCTGCTATTTACGGCAATAACCCAACCGTCCCCAAGGTTGAGTCGATGCCGCCCGAGCCCCAATCCCCTTACGCCAGCACTAAGCTCGACGGCGAACACTTGCTCGAACGCTTCCGGACCGAACACGGACTCGCCACGACCAGCCTGCGCTTCTTCAATGTCTTCGGTCCGCGTCAAAACCCACAATCAGCCTACGCCGCTGCCGTCCCCATCTTCATCGCTCAAGCCATCAAAGGCGAAGACATTAATATTTACGGTGACGGTGAGCAAACGCGGGACTTCATCTACGTCGGTGACATTGTCAGTGCCCTCACCTTTGCCGCAGCCAACTCGGCCATGCATGGCACTTATAACGTGGGCTATGGACAGAAAATTTCGATTAACGACCTCGCCCGACTGATTATTAAGTTAACTCACTCAAACTCACGTATCGTCTACCACCCTGCCCGACTCGGCGACGTTAAACACTCACTGGCCAGCAATGCCAAATTAGTGAAAGCCGGCTGGAAGCCGCTCTTCACCTTCGATGGTGGCATGGCGAAGACGGTCGATTATTTCGCCAAGCTTAAGGCGTAACTTCAATCGGCAGGTAAAGGTAATCATCCTGACCGTCATTAATGTTGAGCCAGAAATCATAGCGTCCTGCCTTCGGTAAACGAACTTTGAAGCTTAACGTCGGACGAACCTCATACTCGCCGCCCTCGAGCGATGGATGCATGTGCGCATATCCCGTAAGGTTTTTTGACTCCGCAAATAACACTGCGTGCCCGAGCGCACCCATGATGGGTTGAAGTTTTAAACCCGACCCCACGAGACGATCGAGTTGCACCTTAATCAATGCCGACTCACCCGCCTTATGCGTGCTGACCGATGATGCAATGATCTGATTACGACGTGGATGAGGCCAGGCGCTCGTCACTTGAGTCGGCAAGGCTGCGGTTGCCTCCGCCAACATCACGCGCCCCGAACGTACGGGCACAAAATCGACATAGGCTTGCAGGTCTCCGCCTGGGTTACCGAGTAAAAATTCCGGTGGGAAAATAAAACTCCAAGTGCCATCGTCTGCCGGCACAGGATGCAGGTGAACATAATCACTCCGCCCACTCACTTGCCTGATGTGCAAATGCAGTTTTTGAGTATGTGATACCGCTAATTCGTAATTCAAGTAAGGCTGACCGTCTTCCTTAACTAAACGAACCGTGCCGCCGCTGGCCTTGATCGACAGTTGCAGCTTAACCGGAAACTGCAACGCATTGGGCTGATAGAAATTCGCCTCTTCATTCAGTCCGCAAAACTCCACGCCGTTACTGTAGACCGGTTGATGGTCCGCGTGTAGAAAGGCACAATGTGTATCGGGCAACGACCGTAAGCCTACAAACAAGAGCAGAGCGCCCACACTCAAACCGATGATATAGCTTCTGATTGTCATTGCTTGAGCTTTGTTTCGGTCAATTGCACGAGGGTTGCGATGACATCGCTGGGATCGAAGATTGAGCCCTCTCGACGCTGCACAATGCGGCCTTCGGGACTCACAATAATCGTCGCCGAATTATGGACAATCGTCCCATCAGCTTCAGTAGTTAAAATTCCATAATGACGCATCAAATCTTTTACCTGATTTTTATCGCCGGTTAAAAAACGATGCCTCTGTCCGTCGATTTGATAACTGTCGGCATACATCCGCAACACCCCAGGAGTGTCGTAAGTGGGATCAAAGCTAATGGTAACCAGCCTAACGTTAGCTAGCTGGGCATTCGCCGCTAACGCGTCGCCCAGTTTCTTCATGGTCTTTGTGGCAGCGGGGCACATCTTCGGATTGCCACATCGGGTGAAAATAAAATTTACCACCAACGGAGCACCGAGAAAATCTTTCTTAAGATAAAATTTTCCGTCCTGCCCCCAAAGCGCCATGGCAGGCATTAATTCATTCGCCCCTCGGGTCACCACGCGCCCGCGCTCAAAGGTATCACGCTTCAAGGCCTCGGTAATCTCAGTGGCTTGCCGCAATTCTTCGGGATCGGCCGACATGATTTTTTCGGCGCGCAGTTTCCCGTCCGACTCCACCAAACTACAACTGATGCGACGGCCTTGCCAGCCGATTGCCCCATCGCCCACTGACAAGGCAACCTGCTTTACTTCTGCACCGTTAAGTGCAGTCGTAAATTGCGCCGTCAGTTGGGCCTGATCTAACTTCAAGAAATACCCTTCCAAGCGCGAGGTCTGTTCGGCTGCACACAGAATGTGCGCTAAACTGAAGCCAATTAATAATAAGGAGCGCATTAAATGAGGCCCCCGGTGTCGCGCATGAGAACCTGCACCATACCGTGTCGCACCCCTCGATGCGTCAGATAGAAAGACTCCGCCTGACTCAAGTCGGCTAAGACACAAACGGTCAGCAATGCTGCCGGCATAATGTCCACGCGATCTCCGGGGATGCCTGGAATGCTTCGCCGTTGCTCGGGGGTGAGCTGACAAAGTTTATCTTTCAATTCACGGATTCGTAAAACCGGCAACCGCCCGCCCACTGGCTTCTCTCCAATGGCTTCCAAGTAAAGGGCAATGACGGCGAAGGCGCCACCCGCACCGACGATAATTGCATTTTCGGACGCATGGGCAGGCACAAAAGCTGCCAGCGCATTGTGCACTTCACGTTGAAAATACTCCTGCTGGCCTTGGCCAATGATGCTCCCCGCCCCTTGCAATAAACTATGCGTGAGTCGGACCGAGCCCAAGGGGAAGCTTTTCGCCAAGGTGCAACGCTGCCCGCGTAGTTCAATGACTTCCAGGCTGCCACCACCTAAATCAAACGCCACAATGCGCGGGTAGGCGGCCAGAGCTGGATCAGAACGAATGCCCTCCGAGGCTAAACGTGCCTCCACTTCGCCCGAAACCGTCAGCAAGGGTAGCCCAGTTGCTTTCAGTAATGCGTCCGAAAATTCACCACGGTTGGTGCATTCCCGTAACGCACTGGTGCCTAATAAAATAATCTTATCTGCACCTTTCTCGCGCGCAAACGTTACGAGGCGAACCACTGCCTCCGTTGCTAAAAGGATTTTTTCGGGCGCAAGCGTGACCGCACTTTCTGTTTCAGGAAAAATGCGGATTGATTCCGTCATCCGGCCTAACTCCAACTGCGTTATGGCATCAACGACCGAGACCTTAAAGGAGTTCGAACCCAAATCAACAACAGCAATAATTTTCATATCCTAAAATTTAATATCGGCCTTCAGGCCACCAAAACAATGTGCCTTGGCTTGCGTCTCAAATTCTTTGGTACGATAAGCCATATAATAAGCAACCGAGAGACGGTAAATATTCACCGTGGCACCTGCCATAAACTGAAGCACCACGGGCCGATTCTCGACTCGACGAGACTCGCGGAAGTTGGTGCCGTTGGTCGCATAATTCCTCATCACGACCTCGAGCTGAGCATCCGCAAAGAACCATGATGAATAATTCGCAGGGTAAACCCCCGTACCATCAAAGTCTGGGTTAAAGGCATTCGAATGTCGGATCGTCCCCTGCCCCCATGACTGATTCAGGTTCCAGCCCCATCGAATTTGCGATCCGATAATTCCCTCGGTACGAATGGTCCCCGCCTGAAAAGCACCGCGTAAAATTAAGTCCCGAATCGGGTGTTCAATCGGACTAATGGCAAAGCGCCGGCGAAACTCCACGTTCACATTCGCCACTGGCTCACTCGGAATTTGCGTCCCCCAGCCAGCAACTTCGTCGGTCCCAATTAACTGGTGAAAACGATTCTGAATCGTCTCCGCGCCAGACGCTGGACCCGTCACACCGATTTGCCCCTCAATCGAAAACAGACAGTCGCGACGGCCATCCCGGTCTAGAATTTTACCATACCCATAAGATAAATATAAAACCCCCGAATAAGGCAGATCGGTGTCAGGCGGATTAGGCGTGTGGGTATCAAGTGGAGTATTAATCTCCTGCGTTAGCGCAAAATAAGTGTGTGGGTCCATTTGCACCGCCATCCGCAGACCCTGAGTGTAATAACAGTCCGACCCGTCTGCGCCAAATTTATCATTTTCTTCGACCAACGACACCACGGCACCACGCGACTCCGCTGCAGGTACAGGCAAATCTCCTGTGGATTGCGCCACGGCTTTAGCCGCTAACAATGTGAGGAACAATTTACGCATCAAAAGGAGGTTCAGCAAACAACGCTTCCTCAAGCGGGACAATGCCTTTCTGCTTGTGAAGTTACGATTCCCGAAGTATCTGACTATCAGGATGTCGCACAATCCCAATCCACCTTCCTGTGCCCAGGTTGAAATCCGCTCCGATGGCAGTACACAGGTGACGATTTCCGGAAACTGGAGCATCGAGTGCAACGTCCCCCCTCTAGAATTTAAAGGTGATAAAGTATACCTGGTTTCCGATAAGCTCGGCACCTTCGACTCTTCCCTTCCCGCCTGGCTTTTTCAAAATTTTAAAAACGTCCGCCAACTCGACCTCAGTCAATTGCCCCCACGACTGCAGTCACTGTACAACCTGGCCGAAAAATCTACTACCTGGGAAAGCCCTTCCGCACCACCCGGATTCGTTGAACGATTTGGCGTCTGGGGAATCGAAAGTTTTGCATCCTGGCAACGGGCACTGGATCACATCGGACAAACTGCGGCGGGTCTATTTCGGACGCTCATCGGGCGCGGGCGCGTCAATTGGAACGACTTTACCCTTCAGCTCCAGACCTCCGGTGTCGATGCCCTTCCGATTGTTATCCTGCTGGGTTTCCTGATGGGCCTCATTATGGCCTACGTCGGACTCATTCAACTCCGACAAGTAGGCGCCACCGTCTACGTCGCCAATCTCGTCGCCCTCGCGATGACCCGTGAAATGGGCGCACTCATGACCGGTGTTATCGCCTGCGGACGCACCTCCACCGCCTTCGCCTCTCAACTCGGCAGCATGAATGTCAGTCAAGAGTCCGACGCCCTGCGTGCCCTCGGCATCAGCCCGATCGAATACCTCGCCGTGCCCCGCATCCTCGCCGTGACCCTCATGGTGCCACTCCTCAGCCTCTTCGCCACGTTCGTCGGCATCTTCGGTGGTATGATTGTCGCCTGTGCGGGAGACCTAAGCATCGAACAGTACCTCACCCAAGCCATCCGCGCGATTACCTTTAAAAGCTTCCTCGTCGGCTTCATTAAATCATTCGCCTTCGCCTTCATTGCCGCATGGGCGGGGTGTTACCGCGGTTACGTCGCCCAACGCTCTGCCCTCGGCGTCGGTGATGCCGCCACCTCCGCCGCCGTTCTCGGCATTACCCTCATCGTGATCGCGGACGCCATTTTCGCCGTGATCTTCAACCTGTATAATTTCTAAGATGACGACCAAGCCTATCCTCATCAGTCGCAACATGAGCGTAGGCTACAATGGTAAGCCTGTGATGAGCCAAATCGATTTCAGCCTAGATGCTGGAAAGATTTTAGCGATCGTGGGACCCAGTGGTTGCGGCAAAAGCACCCTCATGCGCGTGTTAGGTGGCCTCGATGAACCACTTGCAGGAATGTGCGAATTACTCGGTGTCAACGTCGAGGAATCCAATGCCCAACAACGCGAAGCCACCCTGCGACGTTCGGGTTTCCTCTTTCAGGGTTCTGCACTTTTTTCTTCTTTAACGCTTCGCGAAAATATTGAAATGCCGATGCGAGAGTTTCTTGGGATCAGCCAGCTACAAATTCGTCAACTTGCGGAATACAAGTTAGCCCTCGTTGGCCTGGCAGAAGCGATGGATAAACTTCCCTCTGAAATCAGTGGCGGCATGGCCAAACGCGCAGGCATCGCACGTGCCATGGCCCTAGACCCCGAAATCATTTTCCTCGATGAACCAAGCGCCGGACTCGACCCCTTGAGCTCCACTCGACTTGACGAACTCATTCTCAAGGTTCGTGAATCCTTTGGCACGACGATTGTATTGGTGAGTCACGAGATCCCCAGCATTCTCCGCACGGCCGACTTCTGCGTTTACCTCGACTCCGACACGGGCACGATGGGCGCCTACGGCCCACCGAAAGACTTTCTGCTCGCAAGCTCCCACCCGAAAGCCCACGCCTTCTTCAGCCAAATTAAAATTTCCTAAGCATGCGTCGCACCGCCAATAAATCCCTCATCGGCGCCTTTGTGGTCGGAGGCATCATCCTCTTTATCGCTGCCTTTATTCTTCTCGGCGCTGGCTCCTTCACGGGCGTTAAGCCGAATGCCATCGCTTACTTTCAAGACTCGGTCAGCGGACTCGACATCGGCGCACCCGTAAAGTTTCGCGGCGTCACCATTGGCAAAGTTTCGCAAGTCCTCCTCCGCACCGCCAATCAAGCCCCGGCCGATTACTCCATTCCAGTAGTCATGGAATTCACGCCGGACCTGCTGACTCGGCGCGGACTCGACCAAGCACTCATCGATAAATCCGGACTGCGGACCTCCATCGAGAAAGGGTTGCGCGCCAAACTCCAACAGCAATCCGTTATCACGGGCGTACTCTACGTGGAACTCGATTACCTCCCCGACACTGCCTACCAACTTCACGATCTCCGAGGTGAGCAACCCGAAATCCCCACCCTACCATCTAATCTCGGCGCCCTCACGAAAGCCGTTTCTCAAACGCTTGAACAATTGAGTCGCGTGGATTTCGTGAGCATCACCAAAAAAGTGGATTCAATCCTCACACGCATCGATCAAGGTGCCTCGCAAATCGAGTTCACCAAAATTAATAATAATCTCGTTAAAGCCTCCGACAATATTGCCCGAATCACGAGCGATCCTTCAATTAACAAAGCTATCGCCGACTTCTCTCAAGCCATGCAATCGGTGGATGAATTAGTGAAGCGCTTTAACACCAAAGTGGATCCCGTGGCGGATGACATTAAATCGATGGCCACCTCCGGACGCAAAGCCCTGGACCGCCTCAATGAGGCCGCCGAGAACGTCCGCGCCCTCACCAAGGCAGGCTCACCCACGCGTCGTGAACTCGATGCCGCCCTCGCCGACGTTTCGGAGGCGGCCGCCAGCATTCGCTCGCTAGCCGACTTCTTAGAACGTAATCCTGAAACAATCATTCAAGGTCGCGGCTCCAAAGAAACCGGCGAAACCAAAACGGAGAAAACCACACCATGAGAATAGCCTTCGTTCTCGCATCGATCGCATTAATCCTCAGCGGCTGTATTGTTTTTGATCAAAAGAGCACCGCGGTCACCTTTCACCAATTCAACACACCCACCGCCGCACCCACTAAAAACTGGCCGGTCGTTTTCATTCCGCGCGCTCAAATTCCCGCTGCGGTTCGTCGCCCTACCCTGGTGATTAATGATATCGGTGGCAAAACGGTCATCGATGATTCGCAACGCTGGGTCTACAGCCTCGACCGCGCCATCAGCGATACCATCGGACGCCATATCGTTCAAATCACTGGCCTGCCCTACAGCACCCAGGCTCCCTCTGACACCCACGTTGTGCTACTGATCGACGTCATGCAGTTCGGCGTGAATGACGGTTCGACCATTCTGCAAATCTCCTACCACATTGAATCCTCGGCCGGCGACACCCTCACGCAAGGCCAAGGCACCTGGCGAGGCAAACGCGCAGACTCACCCCAAGCTTTCGTTGATCAACAATCAAGCAACCTAAGTCTCGCCGCTGCCGAAATCAGCCAAGTCCTCCTTAAAGTCCTATCTAAACCATCGCCATGAGCGCCCAACCTTCTCCTCGTCCCAACGGCTTCAGCGAAGCCACCGGTGAAATTTGTTACGACCTTCCGTCGGCCTACATTCCTCATCCTGCCACCGGCTTACTTCACTTGCCGCGCTTTCTGGGCAAAATTCGTAAGCACCTCAGCGGCCAGCTTCCAAAATCTTACCAACGTAATTTCTGCAAAGGCTTTGACCGCTTCCTCTGCTTACACTTAGGCGTCGACCCCGAACAGGTCATTCAATGCGTCAAAGAGGCTCAGAATGAGACCGATCTCGACGCCCGCTTACTCAAGTTATTCCCCGCTGACCTCCGCGTACATGTCTGGAATCGCGAATTAGTCCAAAAAGGCATGAGTGAGATGGGCCGCGAGGCCTTAAATGATGCGAAACGTAAAATGGGTGCCCTCGACCGCACGGATGTCCTTTCCTTTGCCGACATGATTGACTTTGATGAAGGCCGAATCCTGTGAGCCACTCCGAAGCTAATCCCAATCGACTTGTCCTCCGCGGACTCGCAGCCGTCCTGGCTTGTATCGAACATCACCCCAAATCCCTGCGTGAAATTCAGGCGACGCCCGCCTTCGTGCCCGCACTGTCGCCCCACATCATCAAACTCGAAGCGCTCGGCGTAAAATTCCGAACCTCCTCAGTCGACGACCTTTCGCATTTCGCCGAAGCCCACTGCGAAGATGTTTGCGCCCTTACCTTCCGTCCCGACCCCGGACATGTTCGCGTTGCAGATTTCAGCGAATGGCGCGAAACCCATGAGACGGTCGTTATCGCCGATCGCGTCACGCGCCCCGCCGACCTCGCCGCCATCGCCCGTGCGATGAGTGCCTTCGGTATTCATCGACTTCTGCTTTCATCGACTACCACACAGTTAAGTTTTAACCCCGAGGTCTGGCACCTCGCAGGTGGCGCCATGGAACAGGTTCGCATCATGCATGCGGCCGCCCTCGGCGGTTTGCTCAAACTCGTAAAAGAAAAATGCTGCGTGGTCGGACTTACCCCAGGCGTGGGTCGAAAAATTGACCTCGGTACGCCGGTGAGAGTACCCGGTCGTCACCTTGCGTTACTAGTTTCAGGCACAGAAATTGATGCCGACCTCCTGCCTCGCGTCGAACATTGCTACCGCTTCCCCGGTCTCACCACTCGCCCCACCCTCGACCTGGCCACTGCCGCCCCCATTGCCATCGCATGGATTGCCTCTACCCCCAAACCTCGAACCGATGGATTTCTCGCTCGCAAACGGGCCCGTCACGCAAAATCTGACGACTCTACTCCTCCTGCTACCGCCTAAAACTTTTTCTCATGTCACAGCCCGATCCTAACGCTGAAGAGAATGTCATTTCCCTTCAGAACATTAACCGAAATTTCCTGACCGCCCTTCAGCGTCAGTACGATATGCTGGCTTTCACCCTAGCCGGCATCCGCTCCGCCGATCCTAAGGCCTACGAATACTTCTCGAGCGTCTCGCGCGCTATGCCCGCACCGTCGGCCCACTTACCGCACGAGCAAATGGTCGCGTATTCGCACGGCTTACTTTTACGCACCAGCATGAACGACTTGCTGGCCCTCTCCTCCGAGTGCCTCAATCAATGTCACCTGCTTTGCCTCCTCATTAAGACCCGCGGTCGTAACACCGCCAGCACCCCCGACAGCGATCGTATCATCGGTGAAAAACAGGCGGCTTTCGCCCAGATGAACTTACAGGATAAATTCAACGCCATGGAGCAGTCGTTCGATATTATTAGCGACCTCGAAGACAGCGTCTTTAGCATCGCTGCCGCCCTCCGGGTGCTCGTTCGTGGCGGTCTCGTAACCAACGACGATATTTCCCCCGACGGCTCTCTGACCCTTGAGTTTAAATCGATTAAAGAATTCGATGCGCCGATTGTTGAGCCAACCGCAGCCGGTGTTACGAAAAATAGCGACGCACCTGCACCTGCCAAAGCCACTAAACTTACCGATAGCTACCGCACCTTTAAACCGGGCGAAGTACTTGAGTTAACCGACGAAGAATTACTGGGACTCAATATTACCATCGCCAAATTCTTTGACGGACTCTTTCGCTCAATTGATGCTTACGGCCGCGAACAATTAGGCGGTAAAGCATAAGACTTTCGATGCGTGAAGGGGTAATCCATGACCCGCGCCAACGTAAAATTTGGCTTTGGGTCTTCGCGGGCTTTCTCTTTCAAACCATCCCCGCGGCGATTCGCGACGAAGCCCTCCCCGTGGCCCTAAAGAACGCAGGTGCAACCAATCAGGCGATCACTCAAACCGTTAGCCTACTAGGTTTTATCGTCGCATTGAAACTATTTTGGGCACCAGTGCTCACGCTATGGGGTCGGCCCCGCACTTCTATTATCATCTCCCAGGCAGCCCTGGTTGTGCTGCTCTTCAGTCTTGCGTACTTCATCTCACCATCGGGACACAGTACCTTAGCCATCAGCTGCACCCTCGCCTTGCTCTGCCTCTGCTCTGCGGCCCACGACTTCCTTTTGGATGGTTACTACGTTTCGTCACTGAGTGATACGCAGCGTGCTTCACATTCAGGGCTTTTAAGCTTCGCCTCAAAACTCGGGCAAGTGCTGGCAGGCCCCGGAGTCATCTGGCTCGCCGGTTACGCCCTCTCGAGCAATCAATCGGTCAACCAAGCGTGGAGTCACGCCCTCTACCTCACAGCGGCAGCGACCGCACTCATTCTCGGACTCATGTCCTACGGTTTTAAGCCTGAACCGACAGAAGTTAAGAATCGCGCTTCCCCACTGCAAACCTTAGCGGAAATACGGTTTTCACTGACGAGCCTACTGCGCGACCCGCGCACGCCCGCCCTGATGGGTTTAATTATCTTTTACCGTCTCAGCGAGGTACACCTCATTCGAGTTGTGCCACTATTCTCACTCGACCTGCATGTGCGCGGAGGCCTCGAACTCACCAACGAACATTACGCAGTTATCCGCCTGACGTCTGCCATCATTGGTTTAGCCGTCGGTGGCATCATCGGCTCCTGGATCATCACTAAACGTGGCCTCGCCGAATCACTTCTGCCGCTAGGATTTAGCATGCACCTACCATTACTGGGCATAGCTTGGCTCGCGTATCATCCCGCTCAATCGCTTCTACTTATCGGGATTATTTTCTTAATCGAATACATCGCATTTGGTGCAGGTATTTGCGCACTACTCTTAGCAATGATGCAAGTGGCCAGCGGCACCCACGCGGCCGTGCGTTATGCGCTTCTATCCACGATCGCCGTTCTCTCCGTCTACATTCCCGGACTTTGGGCTGGCAACTTGAGCGATTACCTCGGCTACCAGAATTATTTCCTATTCACCCTCGTGCTGGCCATTCCGGGGCTACTCTCAGCTTACATTGCCCAAGAAAAATTAAAGGTGAGTTAAGCTTTCTTTGGCGTCACGATCAGTTGCTGGGCAAACTTAGGGTTCAAGTACTGCTTGACGTAGTTCTGAACTTCCGTCGCGTGCGTGAGATTCATTCGTCGCTCCCATTCCGTGTCAAAGTTAGCGCCCATACCCACGAGCTCTCGGGTAATCGCCCCCTGCATGCGATTACCGGCCGATTGGCGCCCTTGTCGACGGGCCACGCGCATCCGACGCTTCGCGTCCTCAATCTCATTCGGTTTAAACTTACCGTTTCGCAGGCGCTCCAATTCCGCCTTCATCTCAATGACCACTTGTTCAGTGGCCTCTGTCGCCGTTCCAGCATAAAGGTAAAACATCCCGAGGTCTTTGGTTTCCACCCGAGTTGCTCCTACAAAATAAGCGAGGCCTTTCTCTTCACGTACACGATGAAACAACCCGCTGGCCATACCGCTGAGTAATTCCTCGGTCACATTGGCCGCCGTCACCATCTCAGTGCCGAATCCACAATGGGGAAACGCCAGACAGACGACCGCCTGTTCACCCGTGGCTTCAAGCTTCTTTTGCGCAGCGGCCTTCGGACTGTGCGTCGGTAACACGCTGGCATTAAAAATCTGTTTAGGTAAAACCGCAAAATACTGGTTCACGAAATCCATCACGGTCTTTCGATCAAAGTTACCGCTGATGCCTATGACCATGTTTTCGGGCACCACAATCCGGCGATGCAAGGCGGCAACATCTGTAACGGTTAAAGCGGCCAAAATTTCAGGCGTACCCATGGGGTCGACCGACATGGGGTGCTTATCAAAGAATTGTTCTAAAAGTTTAATGCGGGCCTTCTCGACAATGTCGTCCAATGACTCGCGACAGCCCGTCAGTGCCGCAGCCTTCTCTTGCGTAAAACAATCCGGCAATAATTTCGGGTAGAGTACCCCATTCTTCACCAATTCTGCAATGGTGGCAAAATCGGAACTCAGGGCCTCACCCCATAATCCACATGTCAGCTGCGAACTGATATCATTAAAAGTTGCCCCCAGTCGATCCACCGTCTCGGCGACTTCTTGGCGCGTATGCTGAAGCGTATCACGTGCAAACATGGTGGAGAGCAAACCTGTCACCCCGCGTTTATCCGCTGGTTCATAAGCCGTCCCTGCCTCAACGAACAAGCCAAAGCCCACCTTGGGTATCGAGTCATCCGACTGCAAAATCACTCGAATACCATTACCAAGCTTCACCACTTCAAAGGCTTCCGCGGGTTGTTTCACCACCGCGGTGACATTCGCCACCGAAGTCTTATTTTTGTGCATCGTCGCCAGTGTGACGGTATTGGGCTTTAGCCATTCACGTCCGACCTTCGTTAGGTCCTTTGGGTCAATCTTGGCTAATTGCTCTACGCTACGCATAGGCCAACCGATGTCGTAACCGACACATGAAGCATAACCAAAACGACTGGTCGCAGAGTGAATACTTTTTTGTCCGTTGACCATCGCCACAACACTTTGTCGACGGACTTTTTCAAATTGTGCATCAGTGACTCCTTTTTGAAGTAAATCATCAATGACTTCCATCGTCGCCGCCTCGACCGCAGATGCATCGACGTTTTCATTTCCAATCCAACCCAACCATGCCACGCCAACATCCGAAAGCCCCATCGCCTGCGCATCGATGGAATCAACCAAGCGACGTTTCTCCCTTAGTTCATCCCAAAGTCTCGAACTATTGCCGCTACCCAAAACCCCGAGGAATAAATCCAGTTCCATTCGATGTTTAGCAAAAAAACCAGGAATCCGCCAAGCGGCTACACCCTTAGTCGTCGCCACATCACGCGATAATTCAACGCGCCGTACCCCGCCCTGCGGCGGCTCAAAGGCGGGGACATGCTCCAGCACAGGTCGACGGTTAAAGCGTCCAAACCAGCGTTCAGCTGAGGCCATCACGGCCTCTGGCTCCATCGAACCACCGATGGCTAAGACGACATTACTGGGGGCGTATCGCCCCGCATGGTAAGCCCGCAAATCATCCGGCGCGATCCGTACAAATAATTCTTTATGCCCAATGATCGGGTGACGCATCGGGTGATTGCGAAAAGTCTCTAATAAAACATTTTCAGCCAAGACGCTGTCGTGCTCGTCATCACGCATCGCGATTTCACGTAAAATGACTTCGCGCTCCATCTTCGCATCCGCATCCGTGATGAGCGGATCAAAAACCATTTCTGAAATCGCCTCCATCGCGGTTTCAAATCCTTCAGCGGGTGCATCGACATAATACACCGTGCGATCAAACGTGGTATAGGCGTTTGAATTGCCACCCGAACGGTGAATCGACTCCGTCAGCTCGCGATTGGTAAATCGGCCTGTGCCCTTAAAAACCATGTGCTCTAGATAATGCGATATGCCCGAGCCTTCCCACTTGCCTTCATGGGCACTGCCCGTCCTGACCCATGCTTGTACCGTACATAAACCGATGCCAGGTCGCTGCGTATACAGTACCTCGAGTCCGTTCGCCAAAACCCAACGCACCGGCGTGGGTCCAGCTATTTGGGCAAAACTCAACCCTTCGAGGTATGACATGCCTGTAGGTATGCCGTCCGACGGCCAAGGTGCAAGTGTGCGAATGAACTAAATGATTAAACTACGCGTCCAACAGTAGAGCAGCTAAATCGAGCGGACGGGTAAACATCTCAACCCCACCCTTCGCATCCCGTGGCCACTCAGCCATCGGACGATCCCAATACAGCTCGACTCCATTGCCATCTGGATCACGCAAGTACAAAGCTTCACTTACCCCGTGATCCGCTGCCCCATCCAGTTCCACTCCCTGGGACATCAACTGACGTAACACCTGGGCCAGGTCTCGTCGCGTCGGATACAAAAAGGCAACGTGGTATAAACCAGTCGTACCTTCCGCCGGGGCGGCACCGTCTCGACTCTCCCAAATATTTAAACCAATGTGATGGTGATAACCACCGGCCGAAAGAAACACCGCCGACTGACCAAAGTGCTGCATGACTTCAAAACCAAGCACACCGTGGTAAAAACCTAGTGCACGTGCCAAATTAGAGACCTTCAAATGGATATGCCCAACACGCACCCCTTTAGGTATTTCGTATTTTGCCATCCTCAAAACATTGCCGATTCACCCCCGAAAGCAAATCGAACAATGCCATTGAATAAACGGCGTACCCTCGGTATCTAACCTTCCTTCGTCTCCCCCATTCCTTTAACGCTTCATGTATATTCAGCCCGAAATTCGTAGCCAACTCGAGGAAGTCGAACGTCGTTCGGGTCACCTATGGAAATTCCTCGATGTCACTGGCAAGCAGGCTCAAATCGCACAGCTCGAAAACCAGATGACGGCGGCCAATTTCTGGGATAGCCAAAAATCAGCCCAGAAAGTGATTTCGGAATGCAACAGTTATAAAACCGTCGTCGCCCCTCAGATCGCCTTCCGTCGTAAACTTGAAGACGCTAAGACCCTAGCGGAAATCATCGCCGAGTCACCCGACGGTACGGCCGACGCTGAAATGGAAGAACTCCGAAAATCCGCGGCCGACCTCGTGCTCGAAGTAGCTGACCTCGAAATCGCCTCCTTCCTCTCCGGCCTCCACGATAAATCTAACGCCATCGTCACCGTCAAAGCCGGCGCTGGCGGCACCGAGTCCAACGACTGGGCCGACCTGCTCTTCCGTATGTATACCCGCTGGGCGGAACGTCGCGGCTTCAAAGTTGAAGTTGAAGACGTCGCCGAAGGCGATGGTGCCGGCATCAGCCAAGCAACCTTCCGCATCGAAGGCCCCAATGCCTACGGCTACATTAAGGCCGAACGGGGCGTCCACCGCCTAGTCCGGATCTCCCCCTTCGATGCGAACGCGCGTCGACACACTTCCTTCGCTTCGGTGGACGTGGTGGCTGAAATCGATGACGATATTGATATCGAAATCAATGAAGCAGATCTCCGTGTCGACGTCTACCGCTCCAGCGGTAAAGGCGGCCAACACGTTAATAAAACCGAATCAGCCGTTCGCCTGACACACATTCCCACTGGCTTGGTCGTGGCCTGCCAACGCGAGCGTTCACAAGTTAAAAACCGCGCCCTCGCGATGAAAATCCTGCGTGCCCGGATTTACGAAAAAGCCCTCGACGATAAACGTACCGAAATGGAAAAATACTACGGCGAAAAGGGTGACATCGGCTGGGGCAATCAAATCCGCTCCTACGTTTTCCAACCTT
Source organism: Opitutia bacterium (assembly GCA_947373115.1). Classification (GTDB taxonomy): domain Bacteria; phylum Verrucomicrobiota; class Verrucomicrobiia; order Opitutales; family UBA953; genus UBA953. The sequence continues at coordinate 29,199 of CANBWJ010000001.1, forward strand.
ACCAAATGGTGAAAGATTTGCGTACTGGGGTGGAAACCGGCAATATCCAAGCGGTCATGGACGGCGACATCGACGCCTTCATCAACGGCTGGCTTCGCGCGGGCGGACCCCGTACACGTAATAAAGATATAAAAATCGAGGACTAACCCGATGCCCTCCCAAGAAGTTCTCCGCCGTAAGTTACTCGAGCCTCCCCTCTTCGCGGAGAAAATCTGGAAACTTTCGCCGGAACCTTGGCCCATCTCCGAAGCCCAACTCAAAGACCTTAAGGTCATCGGGGCGGCCTGCCTCAGCTATCACCGTGCCCTCGAACGCTTGTACGTTCGCTCCTTCACCGATAAAAAAATTCTTCGTAATCGCGACGTCCACGCGAAGTGGGTTTCCGAGTACCTCGATCGTTACAAGCCCGCTGGACTCATTGAACACGGACGCCACCGCTCCGTCAAAGGTCAGTGCCCCGTCGTACTTCGCCCCGACCTCCTTATCACCGACCAAGGGTTCACGATGACCGAACTCGACAGCGTCCCTGGCGGTATCGGACTCACCGCCTACCTGAACGAGGTCTACGCTGAAGACTTTCCTAATCTCATCGGGGCCACCGCCATGCCCGAAAGGTTCTTCGGTGCACTCAAACGATTAACCCCCGAACAACGCTTCCCACTCGTCGCTATCGTTGTTAGCGAAGAGTCCGCCACCTATCGCCCAGAGTTCGATTGGCTCGGCGAAAAACTCCGCACCCTCGGTCACGATGTACACGTGGTCGACCCCACACAAATCATGCAGATGGGCGAAGAGTCTTTCATCCCCGTCGATGGTGCCCCGCGCAAAGTCGACCTCATCTATCGGTTCTTCGAGCTCTTCGACCTCGCGAATGTCAAAGGTGCCGACGGTATTTTTAATGGCGTCGAATCGGGCAAGGTCATTCTGACTCCGCCGATGAAGGCCTACCAGGAAGAGAAGTTAGGCTTGGCATTATTGCATCACCCCATGCTCGCCGAATTCTGGAAAGAAAATCTTCCAGAAAATCACCTCGAAGCACTCTTCCGTATCGTCCCCAAAACCTGGATCATCGAACGCACCGACCTTCCACCCACAGCCGTCCTCCACGCCCCACAAGTCAACGGTCGACCCATCCGCGAGTGGACCGAACTAGCCGAAGCCTCCCAACGCGAACGCAACTTCATCATCAAAGCCAGCGGCTTCCACGAAACTGCCTGGGGTGCTCGCAGCGTCACCTTAGGTAGTGATGTCTCACGCGAAGAATGGCTCGAGGCCATCGAACGCGCCCTGGATCCCGAAAACGAAACGTTCCACATTCTACAAGAGTACCATAAGCCCTCGCGCTTATCGCACCCAGTCTACGCGAACGACGGCACTATTCACAGTGCCGAAGGAAGAGTTCGCCTCTGCCCCTACTTCTTTGTCGATGGCGACACCGTCGAAATCTCGGGCATCCTCTCCACCTTCTGCCCCGCGGATAAGAAAATTATACATGGCATGAAAGACGCCGCCCTCCTGCCCTGTCAGTTGAAGGATCAGGGGACGCGCTGAGCACGTTGGCACGGTGACAAGGGGTGATTTAGGTAAAGTTACGACTGCGTCGTGCTCGCTACACAGTAGTCCACTTTCCATACTTTTTCACAGCGACAGGGTCGCGGTTTGCACTTTTACACCGTTCTTTATCCATGCCCCTTGCCCATCTGCCTACTATGCCCCATAATTACTAAATGAGCTTCGATAAACCCCTTGTCCTAACGTTTGCAGATTTTCGCCGTCAACTCGGAGTTTATCCAATGCTTGGCCTACGCTTCAAACTTCCCACCGGTAGCCTCACCCCCATTCACCTTCACCTAACCGAAGTCGCACGTGTAGAAAAAAAATTCATCGATTGTGGCGGCACCGTGCGCACTCAAGTTTCTGCACGCCTCCAACTCTGGGCTGCAGATGACACCGATCATCGCGTCAACGTCACCAAATGCTTAGAGGTTCTTAATCGCGGTACCGACTTACTTGGTTCGACCGACCTTCCCCTCGAAGTCGAATACGACCTACCCTACCTCACCGCTTTCCCTGTACTCGGCACCGTCGTTGAAGATGGTAACCTGATTGTGCTACTGGGAACCATCAAGGCCGACTGCTTAGCACCCGATGTTTGCGTTCCTAAAAAATGCACCCCAGGTGGTGGCTGCTGCTAGTTCGCTAATCTTTAAGCTGATGCGCTTCTTCTCGTTTATCTTTATTGGCCTACTTGGATTGGCTCAACCCGCCCTCGCCGCCATTCACTCACAGGTGGATTTGGTAAACGTTACACCCAACGTTCAACCTGGCGAAAAAGTAACACTCGCCCTGCGTTTTAAGTGCGAATCCCAATACCATATTTATTGGAAGAATCCGGGCGACGCTGGCACAGCGCCATCGATTAGCTGGACCGAAAAATCCGGCACCGAACCCGGCCCCTTACTCTGGCCAGGCCCCACCTTACTCGACCTCAGCGGCGTCATTAATTTTGTTCATGCCGATGAAACCTTACTACTAATCGAAACTCATGTACCTAAAAATTCACCCAACGAAATTACCCTCAAGGGTCACGTACAGTGGCTCGAGTGCAACGAGGGCGGTTGCTACCCTCAAGAGAAAGATGTCAGCCTCACTCTCAAGATGGGCGCCGACGCCAATGCGGCCTCATTTAACCCTAAACTCTACGCCGAGCTGCAGCCCACCATTAATTTAAGCGGACGCATTAGTAATCAAACCCTCACGGTTCAATCGACCGACGCATACAAGCAGGTCTGGTTTCCCGAAAAGAATTTCATTAGTCCAACGGCTACCGCCAAACAAACATCCTCTGTCGGAACAAAAACCTTCTCGTTAGCGGATGCGACCGAGCCGCCCACCTCTGACTCCCTTTATTTTGTCAGCGCCGATAGCAACGGCGCCTTTCGTCGCATCCATGTCGAGTTAGAAAACAAAGCTAGCAGCCAAACTGTTTCCAACTCGAGCACCAGACCAATCGACTTAAATTGGGGAACCTGGTCGCCCGATGCCCAAGCCGCTGCGTTGGCCGCTGGGAAAACGGTCTATCTCGACTTTACCGCCCGCTGGTGTGCGACCTGCCAGGTAAATAAGCGCGTCTACCATCAACCCGACGTCATCGCCGCCCTACAGCAAAATAACATCGTTCTACTGCGAGCTGACTGGACCAAAAAAGATCCCCTCATCGCTCAAGAACTCAAAAAATACGGACGAGAAGGCATTCCGTTCAACGTCCTCCTAAAGCCCAACCAGCCGCCGATCATTTTCTCCGAATTACTAACAGGGAATGAAATCGTTAACGCCCTTAATTCCACCCCTTCCCCCAACCCTTCCCCTGCCTCCACTCACTCCTACCTCGTCTGGCTCATCTTCGCTTTCGGCGGTGGCATGCTCTTAAATTTAATGCCCTGCGTCTTCCCTATGCTCGGACTTAAAGTTCTTGGCTTCGCCCAAGAATCCGGTGCGGAACGTCGCACCGTCATCCTACACGGAATGCTCTACACCCTTGGTGTAATTATAAGTTTCTTAATTCTCGCCCTCCTCATCGTGGGCCTTAAAGCCAGCGGCAACTCAATCGGATGGGGCTTCCAAATGCAGTCACCTGGCTTCGTCCTGCTGACCTGCATTCTGATGATTACCCTGGGACTAAGCCTCGTGGGTGTCTTTGAAATCGGCACCAGTCTAGCGGGTCGTGCCGGACAGCTCGAGAATCGTGCGACCTCCACGGGTGCCCTTCTTTCTGGCATGCTCGCTACAGCCGTCGCCACACCCTGCACCGCTCCAGGACTCGGCGCGGCACTTGGCTTCGCACTCGAATCCACGCGCACCACTTCCGAAACCCTGCTCTTCTTCTTCGTCATCGGACTCGGCATGGCGACACCCTACCTGATGCTTTCACTCTTCCCGAAATTAACTCGCCTCCTCCCCAAACCCGGCGCCTGGATGGAAACGCTAAAACAGGTGATGTCCTTCCCGCTCTTCGCTTACGCCATCTACTTACTCTGGGTGCTCTACGCCTTAGTCGACGATGCCACCTGGCTGCGCGATGCTTCCCTTGGACTCATCGTCGTCGCCGTAGCCTGCTGGATCTTCGGACATTGGGGCGCTTTGCATCGCACCCCGAAACAACGCTTCCTCGGTCGCCTCGTCGCCCTACTCATCTTCGCGACCACCATCGGCTACCTGCTATCGACGTTGCCATAAAAAAACCCGCACGTTGCCGAACGGGTTTTGAAAATTCTCCAATCTTAAATTAGAGTGCAGGCACTGGGGCAGGTGCGCCAGATGACTTAAAGGGTGTAGCCGCCGGACGGGCCACTGGACCAGCATAGTTGGCATCCACCACAATCGCCTTGCGATCGGAGCTCATCGCCTCGCGCGTCGAGGCACTCTGATTCGCATTCTGCTCACCTAAGGCTAAGACTTCGACGTTGTTCTGGGTGCTACCCAAACGCACGAGGTATTCGCGTACCGATTGCGCGCGACGATCCGACAAACCGAGATTGTACTCTTCGGTGCCCGATTGGTCCGTGTAACCCGCAATAATAAGTTTAGTATTCTTTGCACGACCGGCGATGCCGTCGAGCTTGTTGCGCTCTTTGGCATCCACGGTGTACTTATCGAAATCAAAATAAACCGTCGTCAGAATGGCTTCAGGTGGAATATTGCCCGAACGAATGGCTTCCGCCATTGAACTGAAACCCGAGCCACGCGACTCCATACCCGAACCACTCAGGTTGCCTGAAAAATCAGAAGGCATTTTGGAAGGACCACAGCCGACTAAAAATGCGGCAGGAAGAAGGAGTAAGGCGAAGCGCTTCATAATTAACTTAATAAAGGTAGAGTTTTTGCCATCGGCAAGCCTCGACTGACCTAATAACGGGCGACTGTTTTATCGATTTTGAGCGACCAGGCCTCAATTCCGCCCTTCACATTGCTGACTTTCGTGTAGCCCTTTGATCTTAAAAATTGGGTCACCCGCAAGCTGCGACCGCCGTGGTGACACTGCACCAATACGGGCACATCCTGCGGAATTTCCGACAATCGCCCAGGCACCTCACCCATCGGTATCAGTTTCGCCTGTGGGATACGACAGATCTCCCACTCGTTAGGCTCACGCACGTCGATCAATACCGGCGGCTTCGCACCTGATAAAAGTCGAGCGGCGTCTTCAATGGAAATTTCAAGCGGGGTTTCGTTCATAGGTGAAACAGAAAGGGCACAGTCATCAGAAATATAAAGTGCAGGCTCAATTGAATGAATCTCGGGGTGTTCACCACAGGATGGGCATTCATCGGCGGGCTGGACTTGAACCACACGCGAACTGCCAGCCATCACATCCACAATCAATAATCGTGAATGGGTACGCCGACCCAAAATAACCGCAATCGCCTCCGATGCCATCCAAGAGCCAATCACGCCACAGGTCGAACCCATCACGCCGCCTTCAGCACACGTGGGCACATCACTGGCCTTTGGCATCGTCGGGTAAACACACCGGTAACACCCCGCTTCTGGCAGAAATACACCCACCTGCCCCGCCCCCTGTAAAACGCTACCATGCACCAATGGCTTTTTCGCTAACACACAGGTATCAGCCACTAAGTATCGCGTTGCAAAATTGTCCGCACCATCGAGCACCAGATCGTAACGCGACACCAACTCCATCGCATTGGTCGTGGTAATACCCTCTGGATGTAAAATGATTTTTAATCCCGGATTAATTTCCGCCAAAGCTTCCGCGGCCGAAATCGTTTTCGGCAAACCTTGCGTGTCGAAGCCATGGATAATCTGACGGTGTAAATTATTCAACTCCACCTTATCGGGATCCGCGATGCCCATCACGCCGACACCCGCCGCTGCCAAATACATCGCTGCCGGCGAACCCAACCCGCCCGCACCAATCAGAAGCACCTTGGCACCCTTAATCTTTAATTGCCCGCTCTCACCGACTCCAGGCAGCCGAATCTGCCGGGCATATAGGGCACGTTCTAATTCACTCAACTGACCTTCAGTGGACATACCCCAATCCAGCCCATGCAACCCCAACTGTCAAACCCACCCGAAAGCAGGTATTGAAAACCTCCTCAACCCTTCACACTTTCACACCGTGGCATCCGTCTACCTTGGCATCGATTACGGCTCCAAACGCATTGGCCTCAGCCATGGCGACGAACTCGGCTTTGCCTTTCCCCTGCCCGCTGCCACCGCCGAAGACCCTGCTCAACGCTTTGCCCACATCGCCCAGGAAATCACCCGACTCCGCGTCACGCACCTCGTCCTTGGTTACCCGCTCTCACTCGAAGGGGAAAAAACCAAACGCTGCCTCGAGGTCGATGCCTTTGCACTCGAGCTCACTCAACGCTTTCACCTACCCATCGATCTCATCGATGAAGGGCTCACCAGCCAAGCGGCCGATAGCCTGAGCTCCCAGAAAAAACCTCGCTCCTCAAAAGAGCGCCAGGACCAAACCAAATCTGGCGAACGCGATTCGCGTGCCGCCGCCGTCTTGCTCCAAGATTTCTTTAACAGCCGAGGCATCGGACAAAACTCCTGATCATGGGTAAGCCTAAAGCCAAGACCGACCTCACGCCCGAGAGGTTCTTAATTACCGTGGCCTACGACGGTACCGATTACATGGGCTGGCAGATTCAGAACGACGTCCGCACGGTCCAAGGCGAAGTTCAAGCCCGACTGTCTCGCATCTTTAAAAATAAAATTATCGTTCAATCCAGCGGACGCACTGATGCTGGAGTGCACAGCGAGGGCCAATGCTTCCACTTCGATGCCTTCTGGCCGCACTCGACCTCTAAACTTCAAGACGCCCTCAACACAGGCGAACAAGCCGGCTTGCTCATCACGCAAATCCGTCGCGTGCATCCCAAATTCCACGCGCGTTATTCGGCTATCGGCAAACGCTATCGCTATGAAATCCATGTGGGCTTCGCCCCACCCTGGAAAGCACGCTACTGCCTCGGTCGCGACTGGGAATCGCTCGACGTTAAAGAAATGCGCCGTGCTGCCAAAATGCTTGTCGGTAAACATGACTTCCGTGCCTTCGGCGCCACCCACGGACAAGGCATGGAAAACGAACATCCCGTTAAGGACTTGCGTCGTCTCGACCTCAAAGTGAAGGGTCGACACATCACCGTGACCACCGAGGCCAACGGCTACCTCTATAAGATGGTACGTCGACTCGTGGGCGGACTGCTCCGCGTCGGCGAAGGAAAAATCACCCCCGAACGCCTCATCGCCTATCGCGAAGAGAAAATTATCACCGCCGAAGTTCCCACCGCCCCCGCCCGCGGCTTGTTCATGGAAAAAGTTTTTTATCGACCTGCCGAACTCCGCTCCCGCAAACCACCCGCCTCAACGGCAGAAAAATAAATGCGCAATTTATTTTTAGCATTAGTCACGTGCCTTAGTCTCACCCTCCACGCCCACCCCGAATGGAAAGAGGCCTCCTGCACTGGCATCATTGAAGAAAATAATGATTTTAACCTCACCATTCGTTTCGATGTTCCGCCCTATTTAATCAATAAACTCCCCAAAGACGCATCGGTCAGCGAACTCGATGACTTAGTCTACGATCGACCTCGCCTCATTTCCTCCACCCAGGCGGCACGCGTAAAGTTTTTATCGGAAACAAAAATCTTAGCCGACGGACAGACTCTATCGCTGAACGTCGATGAATTTCCGAGCCCTGAAGCCATTAAGGCTCAGTCCACTCAACAAGGCGAAGCAGACCGCTACCCAGTCATCATGCCTGTAAAAATTCATACACACCTTCCAGATAAGACCCATAAAATCGAAATCGCTTTTCCTCCCCAACTCGGGCTGATCTTCACCAACTTGCGCAAGGAAATGAACTACCAAGTCGTGATGGCCGTCGCCCCAAACGAAAAAGCCGAATTCGTTATTAGTGATAAACCATCGGAAAATTCAGGCCTGCTCACCACTGCTCAAAACTTTCTTATCCACGGCTTTAATCACGTCATACCCGCTGGCTGGGATCACGGTCTATTCATGCTGGCGATGTTCCTCGGCGCCACCTCCCTCGCTAACGCCCTCACACGCTCACTGGCCTTCACCGCTGGACACTGTCTTACTTTGGCTGCCGTTTGGCTTCACCTTTTACCTACGCCTGGGCCTTGGATTGAGCCCGTCATCGCCCTTACCATCGGCATTGCAGGTCTTCTCGCTGCTCGAGGCAAGACGTCCAATCAAACCGTCTTCATTGGTGCCGTTGCGTTTGGACTCCTTCACGGACTCGGTTTTGCCGCCGCCGCGCAAAACAAACTCGAGAACTGGACCGGCATCAAAGCGCTCGCAGCCCTCGCCGGCTTCAACCTCGGTGTCGAGTTCGCCCAAGTCGTCGTCATTCTCCTATCGGCAATTCTCTTAGCGAGCCTCCAACGTACGCCACTTAAGGCTTACAATATTCGGCGTTATTTAAGTTACGCCGTCGCCGTCGCAGGCTTTGCCGTGATGACTTCCCGACTTTGGGAAATTATTTTCGACGCTTAAATTTTCAGGCCGAGTTCTTTGCAGACCGATGGATGCTTCCGTGCCTTGTTCTTAAATTCTTCGACGGAAAAATCGGCGACAATGAAATCGCCATAACGCAACGAAGGACACTTGGATTGACCGGTGAGCGAAACCAGCTGACGCATTTGGTGCATATCAGCCACGACATCGCGAACATCCAATTGCACACCCTGCTCTGCAAAAAACTCCAAGGCCTGCACACACCACGGGCATCCAGGCTTAACATAAAGAATCGGCAAAGGTTGTGGCATTCCTCCAATCGATACGATTTCAGGATGATTGGCAAGCAACCACGACGTAATCATCGCTTGCCCCTCTGCCACATTAAACGAAACTTCCGATTAGCCACAGGGTTA
>CANBWJ010000002.1 GCA_947373115.1 Opitutia bacterium
TCGGGTTCGTGTGTGGCGATGATTAAGAAATTCTACCCCGACTTACTCAAAGACACCCCTCACGCCGCCGAGGCCAAAGAATTGGCACAACGGACTTTTGAATTTTCGGAGTTTATTGTTCGTCAACTCGGAGTCACGGATATCGGGGCGACCTTAAATAAGAAAGTTACCTATCATGATGGCTGTCACGCCATGCGTGAATTGCGACTGAAGGAAGAGCCCCGGCAGTTGCTTCGTGCCGTACGCGGGTTGGAATTAATTGAAACCGAGGAATCCGAATCCTGCTGTGGTTTTGGTGGACTCTTCTCCGTTAAGTTCCCGATGATCTCGACGGCCATGGTGCAGGTTAAAGGCGGTGCCCTGGCCCGTACAGGTGCTGATTACGTTGTCTCCTCCGACCCTTCCTGCTTATTGCAAATCGGTGGTTGGCTCACCCGCGAAGGTAAACCCATTCGCCCTATGCACATTGCCGAGGTCCTCGCCGAAGGACTCCCCCGCTAATGTCTAACGCCAAAGAGATTTTCTTAAAGGAAGCCACCACGGCCGCAGCGGATGGTCCGCAACGCATTTTTATAAATAAGGCGCTCGGCGGTTATTACGCTAACCGCGATATTCAGAAAGCCCGCTTTCGCGATTGGGAGCGTGCCCGCGATGCGGCTTCGCTCGCCAAATGGGAAGCGGTGAATGACCTGGCCAATACCCTCGAAACCTTTGTTACGAAATTTGAAAGCAATGGAGGGAAAGTGCACTGGGCGCGAGATGCCGAGGAAGCTCGACAAATCATGCTGCGACTCATCGCAGCGGCCAATGCCAAAGCGGTGGTCAAATCGAAGTGCATGACGACGGAGGAGATTCACCTTAACGATGCGCTTGAGAAAGCGGGTTACAGCGTCGTCGAGAGTGATCTCGGTGAATTCATTCAGCAATTGCGCGGCGAAGCACCCTATCACTTCGTGTTCCCATGCATGCATGTGAAGCGAGAAGAAATCAGCGCCCTCTTCACTAAACATTTAGGAACTGCCGCCACCAACAGCCCCGAGGAGCTCACGATGATTGCCCGTCGTCACCTCCGTCAACTTTACGTCGATGCCGATGTCGGTATTACCGGGGCTAATTTTCTCGTCGCCGAGACCGGTCAAATTTCAATCACTGAAAATGAAGGTAACGCACGTCTGACTGCGGCGCTTCCCCGTATTCATATTGCACTCTCAGGTATCGAAAAAGTCGTGAAGAAACTCGACGACCTTTCAGTGCTCTTGCCCATGTTAGCCACGGCGGGTGCGGGTCAGCCCATGACTTGTTATAATACACTTTATAGCGGGCCGCGTAAGCCAGGTGAATGCGATGGACCAGAAGAATTTCACTTAGTGCTTTTAGACAATGCGCGTACGCAATTGCTGGCCGACCCCGAACAGCGCGACTCCCTGCACTGCATCCGTTGCGGTGCCTGTCTGAATGTCTGTCCTATTTTTAAAAATATCGGAGGCCTCGCCTATGGTACCACTTACCAGGGTCCGATTGGCTCGGTAATCACGCCTCACTTGCGCGGACTGAAGCAGTGGAATCACTTGTCAGGTGCCTCGAGCTTATGTGGTGCGTGCACGGATGCTTGCCCCGTGCGCATCGATTTGCACCACCACCTTTTGCACAATCGTCGCAACGCCAATCAAACCTCCCCAACGTTGTTTGATCGCCTCTTCCATCGCGGCTTTAATTTTGTTATTTCTCGTCCGCGTCTCTTCGCTTTGGGTGGTAGGGTATTTCGCTTCACCCTACCGGTATTAAAGAAAATCCCGCTCCCTTACCTCAGTGCTTGGTTGAAGACACGGGATCTACCATCCGCGCCCGCCCAATCGTTTCGCCAACAATGGAAGGACTCATCTCATGGCTAATGCTCGATCTGAAATTTTGAGTCGTATTCGCGAGGCTCTTAAAGTGGTCGCGCCTAAGCCACATTTTAAGTCTGAACCGCACGGTAATTCGGCAGCCCAGAATGCCAAGCCGTGGTTGCCCGATGGCGGAGCAACGATGACGGCTCGCCTGGATTTACTCACCGAAAACCTTGCGAAACTTAAAGCGAACCTCATTCGGGTTCCCGATGCGACTGCGGCTCAACAAGCGCTCCAAAGCATTGCCCAAGCTAAGCATTGGAAAAAAGTCGCTTACCATTCACACCCTTTGGTGGCGCCTGCGGTGGAGGCCTTACTTTGCGAAAAATGGGAAGTCACTTCCTCATTTGATAAACAAAAACTGGAGGCTTGTGACGCAGGTGTCACTTCGTGTGAAGCCATCGTCGCACAACTCGGTTCCATTTTAGTTTCCAGCGTCTCATCGGGTGGCCGTTCGCTCTCTATTTTGCCTCATGTTCACGTGGTGATTGCGACGGTCGACCAGGTGACGGCTGACCTGGAGGGCTGCTTTAGTGACATGCTGGCACGTCACGGTCAAAAGCTCCCCAGTATGCTTTCCTTCATCACTGGCCCCAGCCGCACGGGTGATATCGAGCGCATTCTTGTTTTAGGTGCCCACGGACCCAAAGAGCTGTACGTTATTTTGGTTGGTTAGAATATTATCTTATGAGTCCGTGAAGTCAGGTTTTTGGCCTGAAATCATTGGGTAGAATCTTGTTTGGGATTCGCAGAATAAGTCTACCTTACAATTATTTTACGATGAGGCATTGACTCTGGCCGAGCATGCCTCAATCCCAACCTTTCGCATGCAGAATTTCGCGAGTCAGTGCCTGGATCAGACCAAGGCCCTTCTTAAACTTAATCTCGGTTCCATCGCCCCCGATGGTACTGTCATCCCCGTTGCCGGTGAGGTCTCACGTGCCGATGAACCGGGCCACGTTGCCCTTGCCTTCGGTGAGTACTTTCGTGCCACGGGTGAGCTCACCCTGGAACGTCAAAACATTCCCGAAATTGTCGCCCGTACCATCACCGCTCAGGTTCGTCTCTCGAAGGGCTCCGATAATGGTATGGCTTTTGCTTGCCTTGGCCTGCTGGCTTTCGGTCCCACGCGCGAGCGTAATGCCGTCTGGGCGATCCTCGATGAGGACACTCGTAAGTTAATCGACGAACGCCTCGCCGTTACGCTCGACCACCACGACCACGTGCAGGCCTTTGACATCGCTAAGGCGGTGTGTCGTGCCTCTTTCGGCCTCAGTAAAAAAGATGAGACGGGCATGTTGTTGGACCGTTTTATCGAGCGACTCACCGCGGCTTCCACGGGTGGTTTTCATGACGATGCATCAAAGGCAGCCCATGCCGACAATTTAGGCGGTGCATTTGATCTCTACGGCATCGTTTCACTTATCTTTATTCGTCAGGCCTTGCAGTTGCATGCGAATGTTCAGCTGCGTGATTCTAAGTTACCTAAACTTCGTACCATTGCCGAAAAATACCTGCGTATCATTCTCGAAACGGTGCGGGAAGATGGTTTGGGCTGGTCGTACGGACGTGGCATTGGTGCCTACGGTCAGATGCACTGCATTACCCTCCTTCTCCAAGCCCTGCGCGATCGCTGGATTGCCTCGGACAAGGAACCTCAAGCCCGTGATTTAATCCGTCGACTGTATGCTAATTTCTTTACGACGTTCTTCGATATGGAGCACGGCGTGATTATCGTACGTGATGCGGAGCGTGACACCATTCCGGGTCACACTACGCGCATGGCTAATTTTGATGCGGCACGCTACCTCTCCCAGTGGTCACGCTTAGCTAAGACCGCGGGTGGCAGCATGGAAATTCATCGTCCGACCCAGAAGAATGCGATGTGCCGACTGTACTCGTTTGATAAGAATCTTAAAAAAGAACAAGGCCTCTTGGCCTTCAGCGATCCGAACTCAGGTTTACATATTTTGATTCCAGTCGTTTCGGGCGGTATGCATAAGTTTTCTGATTCGCTGGCGTTCCCACACATGCCGGGCGTCTTTGATTGGCCGGCCAATTCTTACACGTCACCGTTTATTCCTGAATACACGATCGGTGAGAAAGTATTCACTCCCTCTTTCTACGGTAAAAACTTACAGGTCGTGATGGGCACCAAGGCAGGTACTTACCATTTTCGCTACGATCAACCTGAGCTTATTGATACGCAGGAAAAAATGAGCAACGGCATCGGTGCCCTGAAGGTGGACTGGGAGCTGTCGGGCGGTCGCATCGTGGGACGCTTCACTTTAACCCCGAAGGCCAACGTGGTCCTCAATAATTTCCGTTTGGTTTTACCGATTGCGACGACGCACAGTCGTATGACCCCGGGCAATGCCATTACCATGGGACAGGAGTCGCACCGCGCCGAAGTTTTACGTGACGATTTCCATGCCGAATGGCTCGAAACCAAGGTCGTATCAGAAGATAGTAAGCACCGCACGATTTGGGGCAAAGTACATTTCTATCAAGTACTCGAACGCAATAAGGCCATGAACTTGCGGGCAGGCACCAGTTACAGTTTCGAGATTGCCTACCAGCCCGACATTCAGCGCCTGAGCTAATTCTCCAGGTTTAAGTCGGCTTCGGTGTTGTCCTTTGCCTGAGTGTTCCTTAGGTATCGAGCTCCAGTATGCCACGTCCGTTTTACATCACGACCGCGATTGACTACGCCAATGGTGCCCCGCACCTCGGTCACGCTTACGAAAAAGTTTTGGCCGATGTGATTGCACGTTACCAGCGCTTACAGGGTCGGTCCGTTCACTTCCTCACGGGCTTAGATGAACATGGCCAAAAGGTTCAGCAGACCGCCTTGAAACGTCAGATCGAGCCCCAGGTTTTCGTGGATGAAATCGCTGTCACTTTCCAAGAGATGCTGCGCAACCTCCAGATCTCTAATGATGATTACATTCGCACCACCGAACCTCGCCACAAGACGGTCGTCCAAGACTTCCTGCAAAGACTTTTTAATCAAGGTTTGATCTACAAAGGACAGAAGACGGATTGGTATTCGACGCGTCAGGAGCAATTTTTAACCGACAAAGACCGCGACGAAAACGGCAACTGGCCGGAAATCTTTGGTGAAGTCACACAGACCACCGAAGAGAATTATTATTTCAAACTTTCCCAGTTCCAGCCTTGGCTCATCGAGCACATTCAGTCGCACCCTGATTTTATTAATCCGCGGTTCCGCCAAAAACAGGTCCTCGAGTTCTTGAAGGAGCCGATGAATGACCTCTGTATTTCCCGTCCTAAGTCTCGCCTCACTTGGGGAATCGAACTCCCGTTTGACCACAATTTCGTGACGTACGTTTGGTTTGATGCCCTCACGAATTATTATTCAGCGGTGGCCGCTAAGGGTCTGTGGCCGGCAGACATCCACGTTATTGGTAAAGATATTCTATCTCCCCCGCACGCCGTCTATTGGCCCTGCATGCTTAAGGCTTTGAATATCGAGCCACCCAAGCAGTTGCTGGTGCATGGTTGGTGGACGATTAATGCTCAGAAAGCCTCGAAGAGTACGGGTAATGCCTCCGAGACCCTCAGCCTTGTGCAGTCGCACGGTGCGGATGCGTTCCGATTCTACCTCTGTCGCGACATGGTTGTCGGACAAGATGCCGACTTCTCGGTCAAAACCTTCGGCGAACGTTATAAGTCCGAATTAAGTAATAACCTCGGTAATTTAGTGAATCGCCTGCTGAACATGGTCGGTCGGAGTTACGCTGGCATCATCCCCTCGCCTGCCGCGGATGAAGAGTTGGAGAAATCGCTTAAAGACCTGTGGGTGATTACAGAGCGCAAGGTCCTCGCCGCCTTTGAAGAATCTCAAATCAGTCACGCCCTTGAAGCACTCTGGGTTTTCATCAGCGCCATGAACGCGTACATTGATACGCGTGCCCCTTGGAAATTAGCGAAGTCAACGGAAGCTGCGGACCGAGCCAAGTTGGATTCATGCTTAGCCACGGTAGCCGAAGGCCTGCGCCTCGTGGCAACCGTACTCACGCCCATTATGCCGAGCACCTGTGAAAAACTTTTACAGAATATCGGGGCCAACCCCGTGCAGCGCTTCGCCGGTCAACTCACATGGTCCAATATCTGCGTGGGTCGAAAGGTCTCCGAAAGTTGCATATTGTTCCCAAGAATCGAGCCCAAGCCTGAGGAAACACCGGCTTAAATTTTCGTCGTGGACTTACTGACACACAGTGAAATCAGGGACGCCCTCACTCAGGCGATTTCGCTTCGCCCGGACTGTCAGTACGTTTCCTATCAGTTTAATGTACCTGCCCTCGATCCGTTGGCCGTACTCGAGACGTTGAATGTCGGTGCACCGCGTGGCTACTTTGAAACCCCGTCGCGTCGCCGGGCACACGCCGCCGGAAATCCACTGGTCGAATGGAAAGGCATCGGCCCCGAACGCTTCAACGCTGCCGACGCCTGGCTCAAGAAATTATTCACCGCAGTGGTTTCCCTCGGGGCGACGCCGCGCGTCATCGCTACTTTTCCTTTTTATGCTGGCGAGGCTCAGGTTGGCATGCCTTCGCATTTGTTCTTACCATCGTGGCAAATCATCACTGAGGAAGGGGTGACTAGTGTCATTCTTGTAGAGAAGAATGATGCGAGCGTGATTGAACGTCTCGTGCAGCGCGCGGAACCATTTAAACAATTCTCCTACCATCACTCCAAAACGAATCATCACTCTGCCGTTCCCACGGTGCTGAGTGAAGTCGGTGGCGGCTGGTTTCCTTCCGCCGTCACTCGTGCGACCGAACTCATTAAGGACGGTTCCTTTGAAAAGATTGTTTTGTCACGTGCCTTCGATTGGCGACGTGCCACGCCGTTTAATACCTACGCCAGTCTGCACCGTCTCCGTCAGGCCAACCCCAGTTGTCACACCTTCTTAGTCGATGAACCTGATGGTGCATTGGTCGGTGCCACGCCTGAAACATTGCTCTCGCTCTTTAATGGCGAAGTCCGTTCCGAAGCCGTCGCGGGTACAACCCGCCGGGGCGAATCTGCCTCCGAAGACGCCAGCTTAGCAGAAGCCTTGCTTGCCAGTGACAAGGACCGTCGCGAACACGAGGCCGTTTCGGCTTCGATTTTACGACGACTCCGGATGGTCGGCGTGCTCGCCGCCACCTCACGCCCCCCTGAGCTCCTGCGCCTCGGCAATGTCATGCACATCCGTACTCCGATTGTTGGGACGATGCCCGCAGACCAGCGCTTCTTAACGATTGCGGGCGAGCTCCACCCTACCCCAGCAGTCGGTGGTAAGCCGCGCGACCTCGCCCTGCCCTTCATTCCTGGCTTCGAGCCGCATGCCCGCGGACTCTACACGGGTGCGGTCGGTTGGATTAACCTCGATAGTCAATCGGGTAAACTCTTCGTCGCCCTCCGCTGCGCACGTATCCAAGGAAATTTCGCACGCGCTTTTGCGGGTGCCGGAATTGTGGCCGGATCTGATCCTACCGCGGAAACCGTCGAGACGGAAATGAAACTCCGTACGATTCTAGAGGCCTTGGTTTGATGAAAATCGTCCTGCAGCGGGTCACCTCTGCCTCTGTGCAGGTCGAGCAAAATACGGTCGGACAAATCCAAGCAGGCTACCTCTTATTAGTGGGCATTGGCTCCGAAGATACAAATGCCACGGTCAAATGCGCCGCCGATAATATTTTAAAATTACGACTGATGTCCGACGCTCAGGGTAAAATGGGGGTCAACCTCCGCGACCATGGCGGCGATATTTTAGCCGTTAGTCAATTTACGCTCTATGCCGATTTCAGTAAGGGAAATCGGCCTTCTTTTCATCAGGCGGCTGCGCCCGAAGTGGCACGCCCGCTGTTTGCCAAATTTGTGCATGAGCTAGAAAAAGGCCTAGGCAAAAAGGTGGCACAGGGCGTCTTTGGCGCCGATATGAAAGTGTCGTTGTGCAATGATGGCCCCGTCACGATTGTTCTCTAGGGCTCAAAGTCTACCGTAGGATTTTCTTTGCCTCGCAGAGAATTTCCGCCGTTTAATTCACCCGCTCATGCTCTCCATTCGCATCATTCCCTGTCTCGATGTCCATGCCGGACGCGTCGTTAAGGGCGTGAAGTTTCAAGAGTTGCGCGATGCCGGAGACCCCGTCGCCGTAGCGGCTGCCTACGAAACCCAGGGAGCCGATGAATTAGTGTTCCTCGATATCACCGCTTCCAGTGATAATCGTAAAACGATGGTCGACGTAGTGGAGCGCACGGCTGACCAAATCTTCATGCCGCTGACGGTTGGTGGCGGCCTACGCTCAATTGACGACATTCGCATCATGCTCAACGCCGGTGCGGATAAAATCTCACTTAATACTTCGGCGGTACAGGAGCCTGAATTGATTCTTAATTCCTCTCGCAAGTTTGGCAGCCAATGCATTGTGGTTGCGATCGACGCCAAGAAAGTCGGGCCTGAAAAGTGGGAAGTTTTTACCCATGGTGGCCGCAATCCTACTGGCCTCGACGTTGTCACCTGGGCCCAACGGGTTCACCAACTAGGTGCCGGTGAGATTCTCCTGACCAGTATGGATCGGGATGGAATGGCCGATGGTTACGATGTTGAGCTCTGTCGTCGGGTTTCTGATGCCGTGGAAGTCCCTGTCATCGCTTCTGGTGGAGCGGGTAACCTCGATCACCTTGTTAAGGTCATTAAGCAAGGCGGCGCGAGTGCTGTTTTAGCGGCGAGTATTTTCCACTTTGGGACCTACACGGTGCGTCAGGCTAAGGAATACCTTCAGCAACAAGGCATCGCCGTTAGGCTCTAGTCGTCGTCGCTTTCGGCATTACGAGGACTTTGTCCATGCGGTGGCCGTCCATGTCCATCACCTCAAAGACGTGGCTTAACGCTTCGACGCGATCACCCTCAACCGGGATGCGACCCAATGCTCTCATCATGAAGCCAGAAACCGTGGAGAAGCGACCCGAGCCTTCGCCTGGGAAACGTCCGATCAGGCCAGTCGATTCACGAAAATCGTCGAGCGAGATAATGGCATCCACAATCCAACTGCCATCTTCGCGGCGACGTACGGGTTTGTTTTGCGTTCCAGGCGAACCTTCAGTCGGCAGTTCCCCGACCACTGCTTCTAAGACATCGTTCAGGGAAACAACCCCCTTCACTTGTCCGAATTCATCAACGACCAGCGCCATGTGGATTTTTTCAATTCGAAAACGTTCCAATAATTGAGTGCCACTTGTTTGGGGGCTCACGGTGGGTGCTTCAGTGAGCAAGTCTTTGATTACGGCTGTGCCGGCGAGTGAGAGATTAGCCCAGAGGCGCTTAACTGAGACCACTCCGAGTGGACGATCAGGCGAGCCTCGAAAAACCGGAAACCACGTGTGACCGGAGGCCACGATTTTCCGCCAATTAATTTCTTCAGGATCATCCAGGTTCAGCCATACGACTCGATTGCTGGGCGTCATGAGTTGGGAGGCGGTGATGCCATCCATCGAAAGTGCACCGTGCACCATACGGTGTTCCGTCGCATGCAAAACGCCAGAGGCCATACCTTGGTCGACCATCATCCGAAGTTCGTCCTCGGAAACAATTTCTTCTGCCGTCCGTCGGCGACCAAATATTCGTAATATGAGATCAGCCGCACCACTGAGAGAGTTAACCAGCGGTGAGGCCAACCAAGATACCGCTGCCATTGGACGCGACAAGGTGACGGCGAAAGCTTCAGGGTTGGATAAGCCAATACGTTTCGGAACAATTTCAGCGATGACGATGGTGCAGGAACCGATTAAAAAAGAAACTACCCCTCGTGATACCTCCTCCGCATGCAGGACAATCCATGATTGCCCGCATACTTTAAAGTACGGGGCAAAAGCCATCGCCAAGGGCTGCCCCCCGTAGGTGGCGGCGATGATGCTACCAAAGGTTAGGCCAACTTGGACCGTGGAGAGGAATTTAGTTGGGTTTGCCACCAGCTCTAAAGCCTTCTTGGCCCCTTTATTTCCCTTTTCGGCCATCTGTGCTAATTTACGACGGTTCGATGAAACCAGGGCCATCTCCGAAAGCTCGAAGAGCCCGATCATAAACCAACAGGCGAATAGAAGGAAAAACTCCACTTCGGGCACTGAATAGAACCGAACGCTTTCAGTCAAATCCGCTTGTTGCTTTGGCCCTACTCCCTAGGGTAAATCGCGAATGGCGACACAAACTTATGACGCAATTATCGTCGGAAGTGGCATCGGAGGCCTGAGCTTTGCGCTCAATTTGGCTAACCGTGGACTTTCTGTCGCCATTGTAACCAAGAAGAGCAGTTCCGAATCCAATACCAATTGGGCCCAAGGAGGCATCGCTTGTGTCACCGATGAGACCGACGATTTTGCGAGTCATATCAACGATACCCTTAACGCTGGCGATGGACTCTGTGACCTGAAAGCAGTAGAGCATATCATTAAAGGCGGACCTGCCCGAGTCGCCGAATTGATTCAGTGGGGCGTACAATTTGAAAACGGTGCTAATGGTCGACCCGATTTGGGGCGTGAAGGTGGACATTCCCAACGTCGCATCCTTCACGCTCGTGATATGACAGGTCGAGCCATCGAATCCGCCTTGCTCAAGGCCGTGAGTCTACAACCTAAAATTGAAACACTCGAGTATCACTTTGCGGTCGACCTCATCACGCTCGCCAAAATCGGGCAATGCCCTGTCGGCTCACCCCAAGACCGGGTCGTCGGTCTGCACGTTTTAGACACGCGCAGTGGGAAAGTTAAAACCCTTTCGGCGACAGTCGTGGTGCTTGCCACAGGCGGAATTGGCCAAGTCTACCAATTTACAACTAATCCTGACATTGCTACCGGTGACGGTATTGCGATGGCCTATCGTGCCGGTGCAGAGATTCGTGACATGGAGATGGTGCAATTCCATCCGACTGCGCTCAAGGCTCCGGATGGCAGTCGGGCTTTGATTTCAGAGGCGGTGCGCGGCGAAGGTGCCATTTTAAGGGATACCAATGGTCATGCCTTCATGAAAGATTTTCATCCGATGGGCGACCTCGCCCCACGCGATGTGGTTGCCCGAGCAATTGACTCGGTCATGAAAAAAGAGGGTTCGCCCCACGTCTTACTCGACGCACGCGAGGTTGCCAAAGGCCACCTAGCAGAACGATTTCCTCATATTTACGCCACCTGCCTGAAGGCGGGCTTTGATCTCACGCGCGAGCCGATTCCAGTGGTTCCAGCTGCGCATTACTTGTGTGGTGGGGTTACGACCGACCTAAAAGGACAGACCACACTAAATGGCCTCTTTGCGGTCGGCGAAGTTGCCTGCACGGGCTTGCATGGTGCCAATCGCTTGGCTTCAAATTCATTACTCGAAGCCGTTGTCTTGGCCTATGATGGTGCGTTGGCTGCATTCGCGGTGATTCAAAAAAGCAACCGTAGCACGGTTTCCCTTCCCGCTTGGATTGATGGGGCGGCGGGCAATCCAGATGAGCGCGTTGTACTGACTCACAACTGGGATGAACTCCGACGGACAATGTGGGATTATGTCGGTATTGTTCGCACCACGAAGCGACTCAAGCGTGCCCAGACACGTGTCGGCACCCTTAATGATGAGATCGCCGAATACTATTGGAACTTCCGCGTGGAGCCGCGTTTACTCGAGCTGCGTAACTTAATTCAAGTCGCCGAATTAGTGATTAATTGCGCCCTGCAGCGCCACGAAAGTCGCGGCCTTCATTACACTTTAGACTTTCCTCAACAAGCCGCGGAAGCTCGTCATACCTCGATTCGCCGTCCGATTGCCGTGTCATGAAACTATGCGTAGTGGGTGCAGGCGCCGTCGGCGGTTGGTATGCGGGACTCCTTGCCGAGGCCGGGCATGAAGTCCATTGCGTGACGCGTTCTGACTACGCCATCATTCAACAACGTGGTTTAGTGTTACGTGATGCCGCGGGTGAGCGTATCGTCAAAGTTGCCTCCGCGCAGCCTGACACATCGGCGATTGGCCCGTGTGACTTAATTATTGTCGCCGCGAAAGCGACGGCGAACTCCACCTTGCCGCCCGTCATTAAGCCCTTGCTGAGCCCAAACTCAATTTTACTGACGCTACAAAATGGCATGGGCAATGTAGAGGCCTTTGCGTCGTTACTTCCCAGTGATCAAATCGTGGCTGGGCTTTGTTTCGTCTGTATTAATCGCACCGCCTCAGGCGTTATTTTAAATACGATGCACGGTTACGTGCGAATGGCCGCCGCTCAGGGCGATATTAATCCAGCGGTCCATACTTGCGTTAACGCTTTTCGTGAAGCGGGCGTGGAATGTGAAGCAGAGCCCTCCCTCTCTGCCGTACTCTGGAAAAAACTCTGCTGGAATATTCCATTTAACGGCCTCGCGATTGCTGCCGGCGGCCTCACGACCGACCAAATCTTAGTCGACCCCGGGCTGCGTCAGCGTGCATTTAATCTTATGAATGAAGTGCGTGAGGCAGCGGAACGATGTGGCGTTCCGTTTTCTGAAAAACATATCGCCAGACAATTTGCCGTGACGGAAGGAATGGGTGCTTATCGCCCATCCAGTTTAATCGACTACCTGGCAGGTCGCGAGGTGGAGGTGGACGCCCTTTGGGGCATTCCTTTGCAACGCGGCTTGGCTGCGGGCGCAACGATGCCGGAGTTGCAAAAACTTAAGGACGAAATTTTAATTAAGCTCGCCCATCGGCGGTCTTAAGAAATTTCTCAATTACGGTTGAACGGCCGAAACGGCTGATGGCATCGGCCCCAACATCATTGCCACTTCAGCATTCGCCCGCGACTGAGTCCAAAAAGACGAAGGAATAGCTGGTCCCGTATTACCAGAGAAAATTCGTTTTCCTTTGAGGTTAAAAAGGGTCATCGATAATGAGAGTGGGCAATCGCCTTGGGAGTTGGACGACGAGATGCCAGTCATCCAAGACATTCGGAGAACGCCTTCCGCTGAGGCCTTGGAGCTTACCACCACGTAGCCGTGACGAGTGAGTTCCATCGCAATCTTATCAAGAACTGCGGGGGTAATCATTTCGACGGTCGTATTGGTTGAAAGTCTTGTATTCTCAATGTAGACACGCTTAACGCTGGTAACCTTGGTGCGCTCGGCATTCGCACATCCCAAGAAAGCAAGACTCGTCAAAAAACAGGCAAGCCAGGTTAGGCGGGTTAAGCTCATGCTGGTTTTTATGGCTACCTTGAGCCTAATCTCAAGACGAGAGACGTACCCACCCAAGATACCTAAGGTTTTTCACATGTAATTGTGAATAAAAGGGCTTTTAGTGGTGATTTACTTCCCATTTCAACTGCAGCCTAATGCCCACATGCCCGAGCTCAAAGCCATTACCTTGGACCTCGCTGGCACCCTGCTCTTCCCTTATCCTAGCGTCGGTGCTGTTTATGCCCGATGTGCGCAGAAGCATGGCATAAATGTCTCGGCTCAAAAATTAGAGAACGCATTTCATACTGCATACGCTCACACGTCCAAAAATCTTCCGCCGGAAGCCTTTTGGCGTGACGTGGTACTGCGAACTTTTGCTAGCGATCTCCCTTCCGATAAAGCGGATAAAATTGTTGCCGCATGCTGGCAGGCTTTTGCCGAGGAGAAGTCGTGGAGGGTGGCTCCGGGTGCCATCAGTGCCCTGACGGCCCTCCGCTTTCTCGGACTTAAAGTTGCGGTCCTATCCAATGCCGATGCCCGCCTGCTTCAGGTCTTAAAAGCCAAACAACTCACACCTCATTTCGACGAAATCTTTTTATCGACTGAAATTGGATACGCCAAACCTGATGCACGTGCCTTTCAACACTGCGCTCGGGCGTTGGGCGTTGCCCTTTCGGCGCTTGCCCATGCCGGCGACAACCCAGAAGAAGATGGCCAAGGAGCTTTTGCGGCCGGTGCGGTGGGTATTATTGTCGGCGGTCGCCACGCCCCTCCTAATTGCCTGCGAGCAGAAAAAATTACTGATCTCCCATATGTGGTACGTGCCTACCTGACCGAAGGAAAACAAAAAGGCAAATTCTCGCGCAACGTCCAAAACCTACTCGCCAATTTACGCGGCGTCCCGGAGGACCGGGGCCGTTCGACTTCGCGCAGCGCCAAGAGCCTGGATGAAGCGATGACGGAAGTTTTTCAGAAGCTTCGCTTTGATCGCATTACACCCGAAGACACAATAATTGCGCAGTGGCATACGCTCTTGCCAATTAAATTAGCCAAGCGTTGTGCGCCCTTAAAAGTCCACGACGACGGGAAACTCATTGTGCAGTGCGAAAGCAGTATCGTAAAGACGGAGGTTCAATTTCACGCCAAAGCGATGCTGGCGAAAATTAAACTACTCCCCGGTTGCCAGAGCATCCGGGTACTCACTTTGACCAGCGTTTAGGCTTTTAGATTGGGCTCAAACGGACGTAGAAAAGCGTCTTTGAAGTCAAAAACGTTCTCAAAATCCTCCAAGCGGTCTTCGTCGGAGCGTCCAAACATGCCCGTGCTAATAATGTTGAAAACGATGTGCCCAACGTCGACCGATTTTTTAATACCCCAGCTGTGTAAGAGTGTGTAGGACATGGGTCCATAAGTCTCGAGCACATGCTGGCGGAAGCCTTCGAGTAACTGCGGACCAGTGACATGACGATTGGGCTGCAACTTGTTTTTTTTAATTTCGCCGTGCACGTTCTTCTGAGCCAAGTCCAGCGACAGACGTACTAATTGGTAAGCTTGCGGCATGTAGCGCTTATCCTTTTGGCAGAGTTGCCGAATGGCTTCCTCGAAGTCCATTATTTAAGTCGCGCGAGCTCCGCAAGGAGTCGGGCATTTTGAGATTCCGTCCCCACTGTAATACGCAGCCAACCCGTCATACCATAACCGCGTAACGGGCGGACAATTACACCTGCCTTCTGTAAGGACTGGAAGGTGGCGTCGGCATTCGGGATTTCAGCTGCTAAGAAGTTGGCCTTACCGTCGATGTATTTATAACCCAACTGATTCAGGCCATGTTTAAGTTGGGCAATACCCGTGGCATTAACGGCTTTAGAATGTGCCAGGAATGCTTGATCATCGAGGGCGGCTTCAGCTGCGGCCAAGGCGGGTAAGTTGACATTAAATGGCTGACGAACCCGATTTAACAATCCGCAGACTTCGCTGGATCCCAATAAGTAGCCCACGCGCAATCCGGCTAAGCCATAGGCCTTAGAGAAGGTGCGGGTGACCACGACCTTACGTCCGGCTTTAATCAACGCTCGCATATCAGCTGAGGCGTCTAAGTACTCGGTGTAAGCTTCATCTAAGCAGAAGATGACGTTATCCGGAAGTGACTGAGCCAGGGCGATAATGTCTTCGGGTTTATCTGTGCCGCCGGTCGGATTATTCGGGCTAGCCAAAAACATAATGCGCGTGCGCTCCGTTACCGCTGCTCGCATCGCTTTAAGGTCGTGACAATAATTAGGCATCGGCACTTCCACCGGGGTCGCACCTTGGAGCAGCGTGGCTAATTTGTAGACAATGAAGGCTTGTGACCCGAAAACGACTTCGTCGCCGGGGCGGAGAAACGCTTGTGCGAGTAAAATCATCACTTCGTTGGAACCGTTCCCAATCACAAATTGATTCGGTTCCATGGACCAGACTTTGGCTAATTTTTCTCTCAGGAAAGTGCTGCCGCCATCGGGATACAGGTGACAATTGGCCAACGCCTTTTGGGCAGCGGCCAGACCTAACGGTGAAGGACCCAGTGGATTTTCATTCGAGGCTAGTTTAATCACCGTTTGAGGATCCAAGCCAAATTCACGTGCCACGACTTCGATGGGCCGACCCGCTTCGTAAACCGGTTGGGATAAGACGGGTCGATTCGCCATTTCCGAATAAGTAGGCATAAAATTAATATGAAGAGTAGTTTTGCGTTTTTGGCAAGCGTACCCCTTGCCTCCCCGCTTGCCTAATGTCCCAAATTAAGTGTCATTGGCTCGATGCGTATCATCGTCACAGGGGCGACAGGTTTTGCCGGACGTGAGGTCGTGCGTGCGGCTTTGCGGCGTGGGCACGAGGTTTTGGCTATCGGTGGTAAAAATACACCCCGTGCCCCTGATTTAAAACGCATACTGAATCTGGACCTCACCGATCGGGCTAAGGTGGAGGCTCTTATCTTGGACGAGTTTCCGCAGGCGATTATTAATTGTGCTGCCCTTGCCACAATCGAGTCCTGTCAGCTCAACCCTACGCTCGCTACCCAACTTAATACCGACCTTCCCGCTCAGCTGGCACAACTGAGTTTTCACGTCGGTGCTAAGTTAATCCACTTCTCTACCGATATGGTCTTTGACGGTGCACGAGGGAATTACGGACACACGGAGCAGACCAACCCCCTTCACCTCTACGGTAAAACCAAAGCGGCAGGTGAAATTGATGTAC
Source organism: Opitutia bacterium (assembly GCA_947373115.1). Taxonomy (GTDB): domain Bacteria; phylum Verrucomicrobiota; class Verrucomicrobiia; order Opitutales; family UBA953; genus UBA953. The sequence continues at coordinate 16,316 of CANBWJ010000002.1, forward strand.
TCAAATACGGACGTGAGCATGCGGCGGTGATTCGGACCTCTTTATTAAATGGAAATTCTCCGACTGGCGAACGCGGTATTCATGAGCGGCTATTCCTCGATTGGTCGTCAGGAAAATCCTCCACCCTCTTCACGGATGAAATTCGCCAACCGGTTTCCGCCAGCAACCTCGCTGATGTGGCCGTTGAACTTTGTGAACGGCCCAACCTTTCTGGCGTCTACCACTGGGCTGGCTTAGCGCCGATTAGCCGGTTTGAGATGGGACAAGCGATTGCGGAATATTTCGGTCTCGATGCGAAGAAGTATGTTCAGGCGAGCCAGCGCCAAGACCACCCACAGCACGCCCAACGTCCGCGAGATTTAAGCCTCCAGTTACACCCACTGGCGGGCAAATTACGCACCCCCGCTCAGCCATTCGTCGATCAACTCAATGAATTACGCGTTCCCCGTGGTTGCGAAGCATGGTACGAGCAAGAAACCGGTCGAAAGGTCGTGCGTCTGCTCGAAAAGGGCGTAGACTTCTAAGATGGACGTCTTACCCCGAGAGTCTTGTACCGCCGTTGCCAACATGGCCAACAATTGTTTGTTGCTCGAGCACTACCCACACCCCGAGCGCATTCGTTATCGACCCTTTGCGTGGTCGGAATTGGCTTACACTTTTGGCGTATCCCAAAAGTGGACCACCTATCGCGGCGTGGTGCCGCATCACATTCCTTTAGTTCGTCGCTGCACGGGTGGAGGTTTAGTTTCACACTTAGAAGACTGGACCTTCGCTATTGCGATTCCAGCTGACCACGAACTTTATAAAGCGGACGCCAACCAAGCTTACGCGGTTGTGCATCAAGCGCTACTTGAATGTTTATTGAGTCAAAAATTACCGGTTGAATTGGTTTTACATCCCATGTCGTCCCGCCCGTTTAAGGCGCCCGATCAATGCGAGACGAATGCCGAGCCTCACGACCTTGTACTAAAGTCTGATGGTCGAAAAGTGGCCGGTGCCGCTCAACGTCGAACCAGGCACGGACTCCTTTTAGAGGGTTATATTTCCCGCCCCTTACTAGCGGGCTGTAACTGGAGTAAGTTTGAAGAAGATTTTCCACGTGCACTTGGTGCGGCGCTTAAGAGTCCCCCTGTCCCAGTTTCTTCGCCTATCTACGATCAGTCCGACCACGAAGGAATGTGGGCGAAGTTTAACTCTTGTGCCTGGAACCAGCGGATTTAACTGAATAAATCTAACTGCGGTCCTGGTCCCTTTGGTGCCTCCTTCGACGACTTTACCTTGGCCACGGGACTGACGGGCTTTTTCTCGATCTGTGAGAGGTCCGCAATCGGTACCTTATCATTCACAGGTAAACGCCCCGCGTCTTCGAGCCCCGATAAAATTTCACGGGCACGCTTAACCACGGTCGGCGGCATGCCCGCCAATCGGGCGACTTGAATACCGTACGAACGATCCGCCGCACCCGGTACGACCTGGCGGACGAAAACGATTTCGTCCTGCCACTCTTTCACGGCAACCGACCAATTGCGTAAGCGTTTTAATTCACCCGCGAGTTTAGTTAGTTCGTGGTAATGGGTGGCGAAAAGCGTTCGTGCACCCGCTTCGCCCGTACCGTGCAAGTATTCCGCGACGGCCCAAGCGATACTGATACCATCATAGGTGCTCGTGCCTCGCCCGATTTCATCAAGCACAACTAAAGAGCGCTCCGTCGCATTATTTAAAATATTAGCGGTCTCATTCATCTCCACCATGAAAGTAGAATTACCGCGGGCCAATTCATCAGACGCCCCGACGCGACAAAATATTCGATCAATCAACCCCACGCGGGCCGACTGTGCCGGAACCCAGCAGCCAAGGTGCGCCATCAGGGCAATCAAGGCGACCTGACGAATGTACGTCGACTTACCCGCCATATTCGGGCCTGTGATCAGGGCGATTTGTTCGCCGCGGCTACTCAGTCGGGTGTCATTGGGAACAAAGGCCCCCGCCCCGGCACGGCTGTTCAGCATTCGCTCCACCACGGGGTGACGGCCCTGCACGATTTCCAAAACGTCCGAGTCATCCACGGTTGGGCAAATCCACTTATGGGTGCGAGCCAACTCTGCCCAGCCACGCAGGGTATCGATTTCCGCCAAGGCTTGGGCGGTTGATAACAAGGACTCTGTACGTGCTAAAACCGATGCTAATAAATTTTGGAATAATTCCAGTTCGCGGGCGAGGGCGAGTTCATCCGCTCTCAATACTTCTCTTTCTTTAACCCGCAGCTCTTCGGTCGTAAAACGCTCCGCATTCACCATCGTCTGCTTGCGAATGTAATCCGCTGGCACTTGGGCAAGATTCGACTTCGTAACCTCGATGGCATAACCAAAGGCGCCGTTATACCTTACTTTAAGATTCTTAATCCCGGTGCGTTGTTGTTCCCGACTTTCGAAATCAAGAATCCACTGCTTACTATCCGTCGCCAATGAGCGCAGTCGATCCAGCTCAGCATCGTAGCCCAAGCGCAAGGCCCCGCCCGCAGTCAGATCGACCGGTAATTCATCCGCCAAGGCCTGTACTAAGAGTTTATAAAGGTCGCTCTCTAGATTAATGCGCTCGGCATAGAGTTTGAGCGTGGAATTGGAGAGCCCTTCGAGTTCCTCGCGAAGTACAGGGAGAACTTTTAGGGTATCGCGTATGCCGCCGAGTTCACGCGGGTTTCTTAACCGATTTTGAAGTCGGGCAATGATACGTGGTAAGTCGCTCATCGTATGTAGGGCTTCGCCTAATCGTGTAGAGGCCCCGGAGTGCTTATAAAAAACTTCCACGACCGCTTGTCGGCCCTGGATGACTTTGAGGTCGGTTGAAGGTTCCGCCAACCACATCGCCAAGAGTCGGGCGCCACCAGGCGTGCAGGTACCATCAATCGTCTCTAATAAGGATGTTTCACGTGCACCCTGAGTAGAGCTGAACAGTTCCAGGTTTTTCGCCGAGGCCGCATCCAAGAGCACGGCCGCACCGAGTTTTACTTCGGAGATTTTAAAAAGGTTTTTGGGGCGCTCACAGAGTGAATCGGTGACGTACCCTAAAACCGCACCCGCCGCACCCAGTGCCGCATGGTCATCCTTTAACCCAAAGCCTGCGAGGCTGTGTACGGCTAAAACCTGTGACACCAAGCGTGCGCCTGCACTGACGTCGAAATTCCAGCCCGGTAGGCGTGACACGGCCCTGCCCTCTAAAAAGGCTTCAAGGGTTGAGCGTTGGGCGTCTGAAATTTCTAATCCTTCTGGCAGCAAGACTTCGCGTGGATTAAGCGCATACAGGAGGGGCAATAAGTTTTGCGAGGTAACGTCGGTGGCTAAACGGAAATCTGCGGTGGAGACATCGAGCCATGATGCATGCCAACCCGACTTATCCCAATAGAGTGCCAATAAATAATTACCCCGACGTGAATCCAGTTGGGAGTCTTCTATGGCTGTCCCAGGCGTAAGAATGCGGGTAATGCCACGGCGCACCAGCTTACCCGTTGTTGGCGCTTCTAGTTGATCGCAAATCGCTACCTTCCAGCCAGCAGCTAACAATCGATTCACGTACGCGGGTGCCGCATGATAGGGCAAGCCAGCCATCGGCGTTTCATGACGTTTCGTCAGCGTCAGGCCAATAACCTTGGAGGCTACGACCGCATCTTCGCCAAATACTTCATAGAAGTCGCCCAAGCGAAACAGGAGTAAAGTACCCGGAGCGAGTTTCTCCCGCATTTCGCGGTACTGACGCTGCATAGGGGTTTCTTTTTCCACCCGTATAAGCGAATAATCCTCCCGAATGTCGGCAAGGACAGATTCAACCTTCAGCGATGATTTAGCCGAAAGTTGCTCACATCACTTGCGACGCCAATTCGGAGAGCGCACTGCGCACGCCGTGAATGAGGCGTACGTTGGCCGTAATGGCGTGCCCCTTCATACGTTCGTGCGTGTGAATCAAGCCGTTTGATTTACCGTCGAGGTAAGGGGTGTCGACCTGATCCAAGTCGCCAATCAGGACCACTTTGGAACCTTCACCGATGCGGGTAATCACCGTCTTGGCTTCATGTGGCGTCATGTTCTGCGCCTCGTCCACAATCATGAAGGCGTGCCCGATGGAACGACCACGAATAAAAGTCATCGCCTCGATTTCAATGAGGCCAGAATCAATCAACCACTGATACGGTTTGCGTGGTTGGCCGACCTGTTGGAACTGAGAACCAAAAATCGGTTGAGCGGATTTCATGGCCTGTGCCTTCTTTTGTTTGCGCTGCGAATCGGTTGAGACCGAGGTCTTAGTGGGCAAAGGAACTTGCGATGAAGCGGGTGCACCGTTGCGCGAGAATAAGACTTCTAAATTATCGAAGTAGGGCTGAATGTAGGGCGAAAGTTTCTCTTCCTTGGTGCCCGGCAAGGCCCCAATGTCTTTGCCGATTTGCACCACCGGACGGGAGACATAGAGTTTCTTGTAGGGCGAGAAATCACTGAGCACCTGTGATAATGCGGCGGCGATGGAAATAAAAGTTTTACCGGTGCCGGCTCGACCGAAACAGGTGACCAACTTAATCTCAGGATTAAGTAACGCGTCCAAGAAGATCCATTGCTCGAAATTTTTGGGGATCACTCGCATGCCGCGTGGCATCTGTAGTCCTTTCCGCGCACCACTGGCGGTCGACATGAACTCGCGGTAAAGTCCTAGTGGCACAAAGGCGCCATCACCGACGTGACGGGCGGGCTCGCTCCAGGAATCTGATGCCAACATGACATACTCATTGATCATGGGCGCGGGCTCGTTCTTTAACGTGACCACGACCTGAGCCACATCGCGAAAATCGCGCATCGCTGCCGCCGAAATCGTTAAGGTGCGATACTCCCCTAAATCGCTCGTCTCAATCCGGTCGTTGCGGTAGTCCTGAACTTCTAAGCCCAAGGCCTGGGCTTTGAGCGACATACACGCATCCTTGGTGACTAAGATTACGGAACCCTTGGAGGTGTCGCGCAGGTAAAGGGCCGAGGCGATGATACGATGGTCAGGTGCATCAATTTGCATGAACACCGCCCGGAGACGATCCGCCCGAGCGCCTTCGAAGTGTTCACGAATGAGCGACTCGTTAATGACGATACGCAATTCACCGCCATCGCGTAGGTCAGCATGTAATGCGCCAGGTTTCGAAGGATCACCTTCGGAAATATCTTTTAAAGTACGGTTCTCGAATAACGAACGAATGGTGCGGTTCACTCGGCGAGCACTCGCACCGAGCTGACCTTGTTGCGTCTTTAAACGATCCAGTTCCGATAAAACCTCGACTGGTATCGCGACCGTATGCTCATCAAACTTAAAGAGCGACTCTGGGTCATGAATTAAAACATTCGTATCCAACACGTAGGTTTTTTTCACCCGTTTAGTATTCTTCTTTTCTACCTTCACAGCAATAAGGAAAAATTATTTTATGTCGGCAGCGATGGTCCGCAGGTACTCCCAGCTGTAGATGCCGGTTTTGTGACCATCGCTAAACTCAAACGTCACCGCATAGTTACCAATCTTCGTCATTCCTAGTACAGTGACCCCGGGAAACTGTCGGGGACCATCGCCACCCCAACGCTGCCCTAGAATGTCGACCTCACCCATGTTTTCCGCACTGGGTGAACGTTCGCGCAAGAACTCACCGGTGTAAAAATGCTCCACTGCGTCCGCCCATGTGATGGCGACAAACTGACCAACGATTTGGATATCCTTAGGGGCCAGCATTGCGGTAAAGTTGTCGAGTTCCATTGCTTCCCGCAAGCAGGGAGAAAGAATCGTGTGCAACCTTGACTCCCCTTCCCCTATGAAAAGTGTGAGGTCAGTATCCAAGTGACGCCCACCTTCGAAAAAGTCCGACAACTCTTACGCCAGCTTCCTGGCCTTGGACACCGCTCGGCCGAACGTTTGGCCCTTCACTTACTTGTCGAAAAACCCCAAACGCTGGCACCCATCTTGGAAGCGCTCCAAGCGGCCAGCCTAGCCGTGAAACGCTGTGAACGCTGTGGCAGCCTCGCCGAGGCACAACATTGCGAAGTCTGTGCGGATCCCAAGCGCGACCCACACTCACTCTGTATTGTGGAGCTGGTGCCCGACCTCTTTGCCATTGAGCGCTCCCAAGCCCATCGCGGCACCTACCATGTGCTCCACGGAAGGCTTTCCCCGATCAACGGCGTTGGCCCTGAGGCCCTCAACCTTGCCAGCCTTGAGCAGCGCCTGAAGTCCGAGCCGATTAATGAAATTGTGCTGGCTTTGGGTAACGACATCGAGGGCGAGGCTACGTGCCACTACCTCAGGGACTGTATTTTTAATATTAGGAGCACGATTAAGGTTTCACGCATCGGTTTCGGCCTCCCCAGCGGCAGCGGACTTACTTTTGCCGATACGGCCACACTCCGCAGTGCTTTAGAGGGACGACGTGATGTGGGTAACTAATCCTCGTTTGCACTACCCGGCCTCAGCGGAAGCTTACTGGCTGCAACAAGCCCAGGAGTTGACGCAACTGAATGAAGCGGAGGCCCTCGAACGCCTCATCCCGACCGTTGCGAAGCTATCCGATTTATTTACAACGGAACGGCCTGAGAAAAACTTCCCCGATTATTTCTCGGACGCCCATCAATTAGTCGCCTATGGACTTTTCTTTTTGCCACAGAGTTTTGTGCGTACGAGTTTCGCCCTGTCGCACGCCGTCGATTTCCGTAAGTGGCGGCCGCAGGATAAAACCCTGCGCATTCTCGACCTTGGTTCTGGCCCAGGTTCCTGTGGCACCGCTCTCGCCCATCAGCTACAAGCCTATCACGCTGCGACCATCGACCTAACTTTTGTCGATCGCTCCCCTGCTGCCCTGGTGGCCGCTGAAAACTTTGCCCAAGCAGTCTTAAAAAAGGATACGGCGGTCCATTCACGCATCGGTGATGCCAGTCGTCCAGAAACATGGCCCAGCGGTCCCTATGATATTATCGTAGCGGGCTTTGTTCTTAACGAAATGTCCCGCCTCGGCCCCAAAGAGCTGCTCCAATGGGTACAATCCATGACCGACGCCCTGGCGCCGGGTGGATTGATTCTGATTCTTGAGCCCGCCCTGAAAATTACGTCCGAGCGTCTCCAGCGATTAAGTGATGCCGTTGTGGCCAACCAAATCATTCCGCGCATCGGACCCGACCTCGATGATGCCCCCTGTCCACAATTAGCGGCCGGTATACATTGGTCACATGAAGTCCGAGCTTGGTCGATTCCGAGCGCCACCGAAATTATCAATCGCCAACTCCATCGCGACCTCCGCGAAATTCGTTTCTCTTTTTCTGCTTTCTCCACTCAGTCTCTGCCTCCCGTTCCGGCTAACGCGATTCGCATTGTTTCTGACGTCCAAATTATCAAAGGCCTCGTTCGTTTTATTGGCATCAGTCGTGGCGCATTACAGACTGTAGAGATCTCAACGCGTGGATTATCAAAGCACGACATTAAAGCCCGAGCCGCGACCCTTGAACGGGGCGATACCGTGGCGCACACTCAGCCCGCCGCCAGTAAAGTGCGCTTACCTGATTTTGAGGCACTCCAGGTAATTTGGTCGGGTCAACGTACGGTCCAAAGCTAGGTCACACGGTTGTCACATTTGACACCGAAATAACACCTATTTCATAAAGATTTTTGCGGATTTCAGCCGACTGAGCCCGACTCGTTGCTGACAAGGCCGTTAAATTGACTTAGGCTTAACTTCGCATGTTTAATCGCGAACTAAGCTGGCTTACTTTTGACCGCCGTGTCCTGGAGCTGGCCGAGGATAAAACGGTGCCCCTGCTCGAGCGCGTTCGCTTCCTCTCTATTGTCAGCTCCAACCTCGACGAATTTTTCGAAATTCGCGTGGCCGGTATCATGCAACAAGAGGAATCCGCCAGTCACCCCGCTACGCGAGAATTTTTACACGAAGTCCTCCGTCGAGCCCACGAACTGGTCGATGCCCAGCAGCAATGTTGGCGCACCCAAATTTTACCTGCCCTCGCTCAAGAGGGCATTCATTTTAAAGTTAGCGGTAAATTCACAAAAGAAGAGCAGCGTGAATTATCAGAACGGTTTGATCGCGATATTTTACCAGCGTTAACGCCCTTGGCCATCGACCCCTCTCACCCGTTTCCCGTCCTAACTAATAAAGGCCTCTACCTTTTAGCCCTCTTGCGTGATACCGAGACGAAAGAAACCCGCCGCGCCGTGGTTCCTATTCCACGCGTCCTACCACGTATTCTTGCCCTCGGCCAAGGTCATCAACGCACCTTCACCTTACTTAGTCACGCGATTCAATTACACATCGAACGACTTTTCCCTGGTCTAGAGTTATGCGGCACTTGGGCCTTTCGCATCACTCGAAACAGCGACTTGTACGTCGATGAAGAAGAGTCGGGTAACTTACTCGAAGCCATTGAAGAAGAAATTCGCAATCTGCGTAAGGGCGCTCCAGTGCGACTCGAAATTGAGTCGAGTGCCCCCGACGTAGAGCTCACCTGGCTGCTCAAGTCTATTGGGCTCAACGCTGAGAACGCTTTTAAAACCGATGGGCCCGTCAACATGATGCGTTTGAGCAGTTTGATCGACCTCATTCCGCGCCCCGATTTACTCTACCCTCATTTCAGCCCAGCGATACCGTATGAGTTCGCGGAGCCCAATAAACTTTTCTCACGCATCGCTAAGCAGGACTTACTTTTACACCACCCCTACGAGTCGTTTGCGCCAGTCGTAGATTTTATCCGCCAAGCGGCCACTGATCCCGCGGTGGTTGCCATCAAGCTCACCCTTTACCGAACCAGTGGTGACTCGCCCGTCGTCGAAGCCCTCAAAGAGGCCGCACGCAATGGCAAACAAGTGACCGCCCTCGTTGAACTCCGCGCCCGATTTGATGAGTTAAATAATATCGAATGGGCCCGCCAACTCGAAGAAGCAGGGGCACACGTGGTCTATGGTCTGGCCGGATTAAAAACACACTGCAAGGCCTGCCTCATTGTGCGTCAGGAAAAAACGGGCTTACGCCGCTATGCCCACCTAGGCACGGGCAACTACAATCCTAAGACGGCCCGACTCTACACAGACTTCTCGCTCTTCACTGCCGAAGAAGAAATCACCGCCGACGTGGGCCTGTTGTTTAATGTCCTTACGGGTAACCTTTCGAAACCGAAATTCAAACACCTGCTGGTCGCACCTTTTTACCTGCAAAGTAGTATCCTCGATTTAATCGCTGCCGAAACTTCGGCCGCCCAAGCGGGTCGTACGGCCAGCATCTTTGCGAAGGTCAATAGCCTCGTTGATCCTGTCGTCATTAAAGCCCTCTACCTCGCCTCTCAGGCAGGCGTGAAAGTGGAACTGATTGTGCGGGGCATCTGCTGTTTGATTCCCGGTGTCCCAGGTACCAGCGACAATATTCGCGTCACCAGTGTGCTCGGACGTTTCCTCGAACACAGCCGAATCTTCCGTTTTGAGAATTCAGGCGGTGAGCCCGTTATCCTCCTTGGTAGTGCCGATTGGATGCAGCGTAATTTTTTACGACGTGTGGAATGCGTCTTCCCGCTGCGGGATAAACACCTCCGTCGACGAATTGAAAAAGAGATTATTCAGACCTATGCCACTCACTTGGGTGACTCCAAAGAGTTACTCGCCGACGGCACGTATTCGGTTCGTCTGCCCAACGGTAGACAAGCACCTCAAGCCCAGGACGCCTTCTTACAGTTAGCGTTTAAGCATTCGCCACTCGTTACGAGCGCGAGTTCGAAGCGCTCAAGCAAATCCGTTCGACCGCAGCGTTAAAGCCTTCAGCGTCACCCAAGATATCCACTTCCAATCGCACATACATGAGCGGAAGTGGTGGCCGGAACCGTGCTTGTAGTCGCACGGCGTCTTTCTCGGTCGTGACAATGACCTCGGCCTTGGTTCGCAAGGCAGCTTCTAAGACTTCATCCAAATCTTCGTCACTAAAGGAATGGTGATCAAGGAACCGTCGGTTGGAAACCAAGATCGCGCCTTGTTTACGTAATGTGTCTTCAAAGCGCTCGGGGGTCGCAATGCCTGAAAAAGACGCCACGCGCTTACCGTCCAAGAAACTTAAGGGCAGACGTTGGGGCCCATCAATCTCCACCAACTCTTTCGGACTGTGGGCGCACGCGATGATTTCTGCGGTCGGATTATACTTACGTAATTTTGCCACAAGTTCTGGCGCAGGTGGCCCGCTCGACTTGGTAACGAAGATATAAGAGGCACGACTCAAGTTTTGAATCGGCTCTCGCAAGATCCCACGCGGTAAAAGTTTTCCATTTCCAAAGGGATCGAAGCTATCGACCAATAATAAGTTTATCTGACCCCGCAGTGGCAGGTACTGCAGGCCGTCATCGAGCAAAATCGTGTCCACTCCGAAACGTCGTAAGGCAAAGCGTCCACCTTCAACCCGATCGCGGTCCACGACGACCACCACACCGTCTGCAACTAAGTTAGTTGCTAACATGAAGGGCTCGTCGCCCGCCTCCGCTGGACCTGCTAATACTTTTTTGCCATCAGACACCACTAGGGGCTCGGGACGCTGCCCTTGCGTCAGCCAACGCCAAAAACGCTTGGGCATGGAATCAGACGAACCCTTGTAACCACGGGATAAAATCGCGACTTTGCGACCGCGGCGTGCTAAGACTTGTGCCATTTTCATGACGACTGGGGTCTTTCCTGTGCCTCCCACCGTTAAATTACCCACCACCACAACCTTACAACCCAACGGCGTGTCACGAAATAATCGATTGTGGTACAGCCATAGGCGCAATCGCACAATCCCTTCAAAAATCCACGATAACACCAATAAAAACACCCTTAAGACGGAGGCGATGAGGCCTTTTTTACGCTCATAAACGACCTCAACCGCGTAGGCCATTAACGTGTCTTTAATGGTCGAAAAGTATCCTCGGTGGTTGGCCGTCATATCGCACTAAGATGCAAACTTGTTTGACGCAGGCAGGCAACCCGATTGAGAAGGGACAACTCTGGGCCATGCTTTACCACCTGTTGCGCACTAAGTTGCTCCGCGCCGAAGTCACCGGTGCTCGCCTCGATTACGAGGGCTCCTTAGCCATCGATAGTGAGTTAATGGCCCTGGTCGGTATGCTCCCCTACGAGAAAATTTTAGTGGGTAACATTGCCAACGGCGAGCGCTTTGAGACCTACGCCATCCCTGCCCCCGCTGGCACCCGCGAAGTTTGCCTCAATGGTGCGACCGCCCACCTCGGCGAGGTCGGCGACCTCCTTGTGGTCATGACCTTTGCCGAAGCCTCAGCCGACGAAGCCAAGAGCTGGAAACCCAAGACCGTCACCCTTGCCGATAAAAACAAACGCGTGGTCCGACTTGAAAACCCCGACGTCTCCCCTGACCTTCTCAAAACCTTTCTTACTAAATAATATAATAACATGAGCTACCGCCTTTATATTCCCGGACCCTTGACCATTTCGGAGTCCATCAACCAGGCCATGGGCAAACCCATGGTGGGTCACCGTTCCAAAGACTTTGTGGCCCTCTACGAAGACATGCAGCCGAAGTTGAAGAAGATGTTCATGACCCAAGACCCCGTTTACCTCGGCACCAGTTCCGCCTGGGGTGTGATGGAAGGCGCGCTCCGTAATGTTTGCCGTAAGGGTGTACTCAATTGCATGAATGGTGCGTTCTCCGACAAGTGGAACGATGTGGCCAAGCGCTGCGGTAAGTACGCCGAGGCCCTGCAATTCGACTGGGGTAAACCCGTTGACCCCGAAGCCGTACGTAAGGCCCTCGCAACAGGCAAGTTCGACTGTATTACCTTTATTCACTCCGAGACTTCGACCGGTACCCTTTCACCGATCGCTGATATCATGGCGGTTGTCCGCGAGTTCCCCGATGTAATCTCCATTGCCGACTCGGTAAGCTCGTTCTCCACGCTACCTATTAATAAAGACGAACTGGGCGTAGACATCCTGCTCACTGGTTCTCAAAAGGCCTTAGCTTTGCCTCCTGGCTTGGCCATCTTCGCAGTCAGCGAGCGTGCCCGTGAACGTGCCAAACAGATGACCGATCGTGGTTACTACTTCGATCTCATCGAATTCCACGATAACCACTCCAAGGGAATGACCCCTTCAACGCCTTGCATCTCGCTGCTCTTTGGCCTTCAACATCGCCTCATTGAAGTGGAAGCTGAAGGTTTAGAGAATCGCTACGAACGCCACCGCCGCCTCAACGAACAAGTGCGCGCTTGGGCTTTTGGTAAGGGTTTCTCGCTCCTACCGGAAGCGCAATTTGCGACCCGCGGACTCAACTGCTTCAAGAACGATCGCAATGTCGATCTCGAGCGCCTCAACAAGATCCTCAAATCACGACACAAACTCGTCATCGATGGCGGCTACGGCAAACTCAAGGGTAAGACGTTCCGCATCTCCAACATGGGCGACGAAACCGACGCGACGATTGCGACCTTAATTGCCGCCTTGAATGACGGACTCGCTGAGCAAGGAATGTAACCGAGCTTGACCATCGGTTATAATCCTACGCATGCGCAAGAAATCTTCGAAAGCCGAAAATACTGAAACCGCAGCCCCAGGTTCCAAGACCCTGGTGATTGCCGAGAAGCCATCCGTTGCGGCGGATCTCGCCAAGGTTCTGAAGGTTCCCAAGCTGGGCGAAGTTTTTGAAAACGATCAGTGGATCATTAGTTCAGCGATTGGTCACTTGGTGCGTTTAAAGGATCCGCAAGACTTAGACGAAAAATATAAACGCTGGACGCTGAAGGACCTGCCCATCCTGCCCGAAAAGTTCGATGGCACCATCTGCGACGACATCTTAAAGGCGATCGTCGATAACCGTAACGACGGCTCCCGCTATAAATTACTGAAGAAGCTCTTCACCCGTAAAGACGTGGGGGCAATCGTAAATGCCTGTGACGCTGGCCGCGAAGGTGAACTCATCCTGCACAATATCTACGTTCTTATCGGACGTGAATTGCCCATCAAGCGTCTCTGGCTGACGAGCATGACCAACGCGGCAATCCAGAATAGCTTCGATAACTTACTCTCCTACGAAGCCAAAGCCGGTCTGCGTGACTCATCGGTCGGACGTTCCCAAGCCGATTGGTTAGTAGGTATGAACGCTAGCCGCTTCTCCACGATTCGTATCGGTGGTGGCCGTCGCGAATCCTATTCCTGTGGTCGAGTCCAAACTCCCACCCTCATGCTCATCGTGGAACGCGAATTAGAAATTCGCGCCTTCCAGCCCAAAACTTTCTGGAAGATTGAAACCACCTTCAAGGTAGCCGCTGGCGAATATCAAGGTGTCGCACAAGTTCCTGGAGTCACGGACCGTAAAGAGGCTGAACGCTTTTTCGTCGAGGCCACCGCCCAAACCGTCGCCGATGAAACCAAGAAAATCGGAATCGGTACCATTACGGATGAACGTAAGCCCAAGAAAGAGAGCGCCCCGCGCCTCTTCGATCTGACAACTTTACAGCGCGAAGGGAATCGTCGCTTCGGTTTCTCCGCCAAGACCACCCTCGGTGCCGCCCAGTCGCTCTACGAACGCCACAAGGCACTCACCTACCCTCGTACCGATTCGCAATACCTGCCCGAGGATCACGTCGCGACCGCCAAGTCAGTCCTACAATCACTCGTCCAAGGTCACAGCACCGGGACTCACGCTCAAGAGGCACTCACCAAGGGCTGGATCGATTCCGCCGGTAAGCGCGTTTTCGATAACAAGAAAGTCAGTGACCACTTTGCAATCGTTCCCACTGGTACGATTCCGTCTGACCTTACCGATGTGGAACGGAAAATTTACGATTTAGTCGTCCGCCGTTTCGTCGCCGTGTTCTTCCCGATGGCTGAGTTTGAAGAAACTGTACGTCTCACCCAAGTTGGTCCCCACACTTTCCGTACCACCGGCAAAGTTCTCGTGGTCGCTGGCTGGCGCTCCGTCATGGGTCAAGAAGCCGACTCTGAAGACGATAAAGACAAAGAAGGTGCCGCCAATTTACCCAGCATCGGCACGGCCGATGGCACGCCTCCGCAAGGCAAGGTGACCGATGTCTCCATGCGCCAGGACGCGACCAAGCCACCCGCACGCTACAATGAAGCGTCGCTGCTGGGTGCCATGGAAAATGCGGGTAAACTCGTCGACGATGAAGCCCTCGCCGAGGCAATGAAAGAACGCGGACTCGGCACTCCAGCCACCCGTGCCCAAACCATTGAAGGCCTTCTCGGCCAACAATACATTGAACGCCAAGGTAAGGAACTCGTGCCTCAAGCTAAGGCCTTCCAACTGCACCAGTTTATCCACGCCAAAGGACTCTCCTTCCTTTCCGAACCTCAACTCACCGGTGAATGGGAGTACCAACTCAAACAGATTGAACAAGGAAAGTTGTCGGTGAAGAAATTCATCAAAGATATTAAGGCGCAAGTCAGCGAGATGGTGGAGAAAGGCAGCGCGGAAGTCGCCCCCACGGTGGTCGAGCCGGAAGTACTTTCACCGACGGATAAAAAACCTATTCTCACTAATGGTGAGAGTTATTTCTCTCAGGATCGTTCGGCCGACGGCAAGAAGCCGATGCTCATCGTTTACAAAGGAATCAATGGCCACACGGTGACACCCGTTGAGCTCGCTGAACTCATCGAGAAACGTCGTATCGGCCCATTCAATGACTTCCGCTCCATGAAGTCGGGGAAAAATTTCACGGGCTACATCGACTTGATGGACGAAGATTCTATTGTCTCCTGGAAGACCAAGGCTGAACCTGCCGCGGCACCCGCAGCGACCGATGCCGAAGTTAAGCCCAAGCGTAAGACCAAGCCCAAGGCGCCATCAGGAAGATTAAAAGCTGTCCTTTTCCTTCCTCCGCGCGAAGGCGTCGACGGCAACCCTGATGCGTTTGATGCGGATTGGCCCGTCCTGGGCCCCTGCCCAGTCTCTGGCCTTCCGGTTCAGCAAACGCCCACCGCTGGTTACCGCGTCTGCCCACAGAAAGCTTTAGCCGCCGGCGCGAAAAAGACTTTCAGCCTCAACGCTGAAATGTTGAAAGCTCCGATCAGCCCAGAAGACGTAAAGGCATTGCTCAATCAAGGTCGCACCCCATTGAAGAAATTTATTTCCCGTCGCACGAATCGCGGCTTTGAAGCGTTCCTCGTCGCCGACAAGGACAAGGGTTGGTGGTTTGAATTCCCGCCGCGCAAACCTAAAGGCCCAAAGAAAGCCGCCGCTGGTGAAGCGAAGGCCGAAGACGGTAATCCGTTCTAATTTATTTCTCCCAAGTCTGCCGAGGAATACGCTGTAAAACGGGCAACGTTAATTCTGCCTCCATGTAACGTAGGTGCTCTAGGTCGTCGGGCGAACTGTCGCCCACGCCTTTGAGTTTCTCCTGCCACTGCTTCCGGTACCAGGCATACGATTCTTTTTTCTGTCCGCCCTCCCAAAGGGCTCGGGCACATAAGAAATAGGAAAACCAAGGCGCATTGGTCGACTCGGTGGCGCGTTTATAATACGATGCAGCGAGTAGATTATCCTTCAGCTTAATTTCCGCCATTTGACCCGCAGAAATTAAAATGCCGGGATTGCCGCCGGTGTGTTTAGCGCCGTCTTCAAAAACTGCTAAACCCTTTCGGGCGTAACTCTTGAACAGCCCATCTTGGATTTCTTGGCTGAGCTTCGCATAACCACCGCGGCGACGAATTTCCCAGTGAGCCATGTCATAGCCTATCACGTAACCCGTGTTCTCCCAAAAATAGCGGGCCCGCGGATCCAAGGCACAGGCCGTTCGCATCAAGCCCTCACAGGCAGCCCGATCACGCTTCTCCCAGGCCACGTAGCTCCGTAACCAGGTGCCGTCGGCTATGACGGTCCTGAGGCCACCCAGGACCCCCAACAGCACGCCCTGCCCCAGGGTTGGCTCAATCTCCTTCCGTCCCATCTCGGGAATGGAGGTTCGGACGAGACGCCAGGAATTTTCCGCAAAACAGCCGGCAATGAATAGTGCCACCGCCACCGTCAAAATTGTCAGCCCACGAACCATAATTAAATTTCGCGCCGGCGAAAACCGAGGCCGGCCAAAACGAGTAAAACTAAAATATAAATGCAGCCCGATACACTGGCGGCCCAGACGGCACCGTTAGCAACTGACGCGACATCCAGTGCTAGTGCATCGCCGATGTTGAACTGCTGCAGGTTGGGAATCACCCGCGTGATTAACCAGAGGAACGATTGCTGCATCATTCCAAGGTCCTTGTCCTTAAGTAATGCTTCTTGGGCAATCCACTGCAACTGACCCGCCAGCACGGCCATCGCACCCACCACAATCGCAAAGAGAAAACTTCGGGCGACCGAGGAAACCGCTAAAACCATGGCCGTAATGACGCCTAGACGCAGCCACTGTAGCAACGCATAGGACGCCACGCCGCTGACACTTAAATCGGGTGGCACACGGCCTGCGGCTTCGGCCAGTGCGACTAACTCTTGGTGTCGACCCCACATGACGAGACCAAGAATGAATGTGAGGGTGAAAATAAATATGCCTAAGACGGCCCACACTCCAGTAAATTTTCCGGCCAAAAACTCCCAGCGACTCACGGGCTTCGCCAGCAAAGTGAGTGCGGTGCGATTTTCAATTTCCGCAAAAAACAATTGTGCGGTCATCACCAAGGTCAGAATCGAGCCAAAGAAAAATATCCCACCGAAGCCAAAGTCGGCGACAAACTTCAGTTCCCCGTGGCCGAAATCAAGGAAGCGGAAAGAGACCGACGACACTACGAGCGCGGCGGATAATAAAATAAGGAAGGCAAAAAATCGCTGACGGATCGCCTCCAGGAAAGTAATGCGCGCAATCCACGCCGTGCGTCGCAGCGATTGTTTCACGAGATTACGCATCGCGACTTCCTTTCACCAGTTCACGGAATAATTCTTCCAGCGAACGCCGGGGGTGTGAGATGCTCACGTCCTTGGCACCGTTGGCCAAAAGGGCTGCTTCGGCTGCTGCCCAGGCCGGCGCGGTTAGGTCTGTGGCTGTAATTACTTGGCGGTCGCGACGGGCGAGGACTTCGTCCACTCGACCCTCGAGCACGAGCTTCCCCTTGTCCATAATCGCAACGCGGTCACAGACTTGTTCGACCTGCCCCAGTAAGTGCGAGCAGAGCACCACCGTCTTACCTTGTGCTCGCATGGCTAAAATCATTTTACCGATGGCCGCTGCGCCAACTGGATCCACTCCGGCCGTTGGTTCATCAAGGATAACCAATTCGGGCTGATGCACGATGGCTTGGGCCAGTCCGATACGTTGTAACATTCCCTTGGAGTAGGTGCCGATGGTGCGACCCCCGGCTTCGGTCATCGCGGTTAACTCTAACGCGGCTTCCACGGCCGACGTTAAATCGACTTCCGCCACTCCACTGAGTCGGGCGTAATAGCTGACGAGTTCGCGACCAGTGAGAAATTTATGAAAGTAAGGTGCTTCCGGTAAAAAGCCCGTGCGTCGACGTGCTTCACTCGTCGCTGAAGCAAAACCTAAAATCGAAACCTTACCGGCCGTTGCGGGCACCAAGCCGAGAATAATTTTCAACGTCGTACTTTTGCCGCAACCATTCGGACCCAGCAGTCCGTACACCTGACCGCGCGGAATATTTAAACTCAAGTTGTCGACGGCACGAAGTTTGTGACCCGCAAGACCGACACGAAAATCTTTCGTTAACCCCTGAACCGAAATGGCGAAATCGACACTCATCGTTTAATGATAAACTGCGTCGCAGTGCGCACCCCGGCGAAGTCCCGAATTTCGACATTACGGATGTGACCATCCAGCGATTTTATAATCTCTTCAGTAAACGCCTCCACTTCGTTGCCCGCGCCTTCGGCATGCAGGTAGACTCGTCCGTCGGTAAGGTTTTGAACAAAGCCAGTTACGTCATAACCGCGGGCAATACCGAGCACTTGGGCTCGGAAACCAACCCCTTGGACGTGACCTGAGTACCAAACTTCACGATGGGAGACATGGGTTGACATTTTTAACGTTCTGGGGAATCTTCACCACGTTATCTTTCATCGCAATCGCAAATCAACCTAGCCCATGATCCTCCCTCTCGCCTTCATTGATGGCCCAGTTTTTTGGGCAATTCTGGCTGTAGCCATCCTCCTTTTTGGTGGCACCAAACTCCCTGAGCTCGCTCGCGGCCTCGGTAAAGCGAAACGTGAATTTAAGAAAGCTTCCGAAGAAGTGGAAGATGAAGTCCGCAGCGCCGTCGAAGAAGACGAGCGCAAGAAAGCTCGCCTCCGCGTCATTGAGGAAGAAGAGCGTGTGCGCATTCGTGCTAAAATTGAAGCCGAAGAACGCCTCAAGCGAGACAACGAAGGAAAACAAAACTAATACCCTCGGGGCCGATAATCCGGCCCCTTTTATTTGGTATGTTCACAGGATTAGTCCAAGCCATCGGTGAAGTCATCGCCATTACGCCACGCGCTCAAGGCGGTGCACGCCTCACCCTCCGATCGCCGCTCATTCAGACAGCATCGCCCGGCGACAGCATTGCGGTCAACGGCTGCTGCCTCACCGTGACCGACCCCCAAGGCCCGCAAGCATCGTTCGACCTTTTAGCGGAGACTTTAAAACTCACCAACCTGGGTGACCTCAAGGTTGGCTCATTCGTGAACCTAGAGCCCAGCTTGCGCCCAACGGATCGCATGGGTGGGCACTTTGTTACGGGGCACATCGATAGTTGCGGCACGGTGGCCTTCCTTGGACAAGATGGGGCCGACTGGAGACTCGATATCCAGGCACCCGAAACCATCCTACGTCACGTTGTACGCAAAGGTTGCATCGCCATCGATGGCATGTCGCTCACGGTGGCCGATTTAATTCCGGGCGGCTTACGCATTTGGATTATTCCGCACACGCTCACGGTCACTAACCTTAAGCAACGCCAGTCAGGCCAACGCGTGAATCTCGAATCAGACTTGTTGGCTAAGTATACTGAGAAACTTTTGCAGAAAAATTAGTCTCCAGAAATCGCATTGAGTTTCTGCTGAATCGACAAGGCCACTTGCTCATCGCTTTGACTTTCGCCTGGCACAGGCATCACCTCAAGCCTCACATCAACGTGGCTAAATGGAAACGGAATCGCAAAGGCATCCCAGCTTTTCAGTCGGATGGCCCGACGGTAAGAGATGCCCATTAATAAAAATGGACGTTGGGTGAGCTTGGCTAAAGCAACTACCCCTGACTTGCATTCGCGACGGGGTCCTTTCGGCCCATCGGGCGTCACCCCGGCACAGTCGCCTGTCCGCACCGCTCGAGTGAGCGACATCAGCGCAGCGGCACCGCGTTTACTCGACGAACCACGTACGGCCTTAATTCCCATTAATTTAAAGAAGGCCACCAGCCAGCCGCCATCCTTACTCGTACTAATGAGTGCCGTAATCGGTCGATCGATAAAACGCTTCGCCACTACCGCTGAAGTGAACAATCGGTCATGCCAGAGTGTGATCAAGTAGGTTTCATCTTTTTTTACAGCATCTACCCCTGAAATATTAATTCTTAAGGTCGCCAACCAAAGCCTCAGTGACCAAGCCGCGGGATAGACCCACACCCAATGGTACCAAGGCACCACCACGGGGACTTCGGGCCATTCTGGGTTACTTTGCGACACATGGGATTCATCGCACTATAATCCTAATTATTCAAACACTTATCCTATGCCTAAAGCTTTTCGAATCTCCACGCGACCGAGTAGATGAATATAGGCAGTGGCAAAGAGTGTGGGCTGGAGTTTCACCCAGCGTGCCACCTCCGCTGGCGTTCGCCAGACTATGGAATCTACCTCTGGCCGATGCAGGCATTGAGCAAATTCACCCTGCAAAAGGTAAGAACGAACAAACTCCTGACCTAGGTGTACATGCGCAGGTGCATAGTCGATTTCCAGCAATTGCTCCGGTTCAACTTTTACACCCAGTTCTTCCTCCAGCTCTCGGACGGCGGCGATTAAGTAGGTTTCACCGCTATCGACGTGACCCGCACACGAACTACTAAGAAGGCCAGGGCTATTGTCTTTAGCGTAGGATCGACGTTGGAGGGCGAGTTTACCGTCCGGCCGTAACCAAAAAATATGAATGGCACGGTGCTTTAATTGCCGACGGTGAATCTCACTGCGTGGCAAAGCACCAATCACCTTGTCAGCTTCATCGACGGTATCGAAAATCTCGTCGGGCGATTGACCGTACTCCTGTCTCATGCGCGCCCTAAATCCATGAGGTTGTTCCAGCGCTTCGTTAATTGCCGGTCATGCGTCTTCCATTCTGGATCCCATTGAGCTAATTGACGCCAGAATTTGTCCGAGTGATCCATATTCACGCGGTGTGCCAACTCATGTAAAATCACGTGGTCGTG
>CANBWJ010000003.1 GCA_947373115.1 Opitutia bacterium
ACCACGGTGATTGACAGCCCTGACTGGGCTTAAAAGACTGAAATTGTAATGGTTGGCCCGCATAGCTCAGTTGGTAGAGCAGCCGCCTTGTAAGCGGCAGGTCGTCGGTTCGAGTCCGTCTGCTGGCTCCATTACACTCTATTTTACAGGCTGGGGGGCGCCCAGTTGGGCGAATCTTTTAGAGTGTCGGCCATTTTTATAACCTTACCGAGGTGGCTAAAATCGTGGGCGCGAATCATGCGACAGCCCTTGGCAATACCCCAGATGGCGGTGACCTCATTGCCCGCTTCGCGCTTGAGTGGATTGGGTTCGTTAAGGGCTAGGCCGAGGGTGGACTTGCGGCTCGTGCCGAGAAGTATGGGCAATCCCAGAGCGGCGATTTTTTCGAGATTACGAACCAGCAATAAATTTTGGTTCGGTGTTTTGCCGAAGCCGAAGCCGGGGTCGACCCAGAGTTGCTCAAGGGGGATGCCAGCTTGGCGGGCGAGCTGAAGGGAAATTTTTATTTCGGAGATTAAGGTTAACCAGAAATCTTTTTCCTCAATGATTTCGGTGCGTCGATGCATGAGAATCAGTGGGCAATTCAGTCGTGCACAGGTGCGGGCCATTGGTGAGCCCTTGTCGTCGATTTCATGCCGTCCGCCTTCGACGTCGTTGATCAGGTCGGCGCCGGCCTTGAGGGCTGCTTCGGCAACCGCGGCTTTATAAGTGTCGACGGAGATGGCTAGCTTTGGGAATTTTTCGCGGAGTGCCTTGATCACAGGCAGTAGACGTTGGACCTCGGTTGCGGCGTCAATCGGTAGAGCACCTGGGCGAGTGGATTCAGCCCCGAGGTCGATGATGTCGACGCCTTGATCGAGGAGGAGTTCCGTTCGCTTGATGGCCGCCGGCGCATCAAGGGTTTCGCCGCCGTCAGAGAAAGAATCGGGAGTGAGATTGACGATGCCCATTAAAACGGTGCGTGCGCGCCAGTCGGGGAGCGGGGTTCCGTGTGGACTTTTCCAGGGCATGGGTGAGGAGGTAAGGGGTCGGGGGGTGGGCGCAATACCCAAGCGGAAGGGGGTAGAAGGCGAAGGATGGACTCGCATTAGTGGGTTTGATGCCGGATTTAATGATTTAAGTACCTTATAATCAATTACTTAACTATTAATAAAGGCTTTCCTTTCTATTTAAGATTCCAGTTTGTGTGGGATTAGTAGGGCGGGGCTTGCAAATGACATCTTTTTTACGAAGTTCGGAGGCGTTCGTCTCATCGTATTTCTATGATTTCACGCTTACTCAATCGGGCTCTTTTCATTGTGGTCCCGTTCCTTGGCCTCCTTCTGAGTGCATGCTCGCGGGCTGAGCGAGAGGTCCGTCAGTCGACCCTGGATCCCAAGGGCCCGGTCGCCCAGATGCAGTATGATGTTTTCATGGACACCGTTTACTTGGTGCTCGTTCTTTTTGCGGTGGTGGGTGGCCTGCTTGTTTACGCCGTAATCCGTTACCGCGCCCGTCCCGGCGATAATGCGGCACCCAAGTTGGAAGAAGGTCACGGAAATCCTTTGGTCGAAATCGGTTTAATTACCGCGTCGATTGCATCGTTGGTTTTCATCGCGATTCCGACTCTCAATGCCATTTGGTACACCGACGATGTTCCGGCTGAAGCCGTTCCCACTTCGAAGCTTTCGGCGTGGTATTCCCGCGTGGATGCCAACGGCAAAGAAAATTATCCTAAGGCTGTAGAGGACCAAGTCTTGGAAATCGATGTCATTGGTAAGCAGTGGTGGTTCCGTTTCGAGTACCCGCAGCTTGGTTTGACGAGTGACGCGAAGCATACCGTGCCCAATGAACTTTATATTCCACGCGGTAAAGCGGTGCGGATTAATTTGCGCTCCGAAGATGTGATTCACTCCTTCTGGCTGCCGAAGATCGCCGGCAAGGTTGATTTGATGCCTGGTCGGAAGAATCACATGTGGATTCAGGCGGATCAACTCGGACACTATTATGGTCAGTGTGCGGAATTCTGCGGTGATTCACACGCTTACATGCTCTTCCGCTGTCAGGTCGTAGAGCCTGAAGAATTTGCAAAATGGGTCCAGGCACAGAAAGCCGAAGCCGCACCCGTCGCGGCGGGAACGAAGGCCGAAAAAGGAAAGGCACTGTTTGCCGCCAAGACCTGCGCGATGTGCCACAATATTTCGGGTCACTATGGTGCCGGTAACTTTGGCCCAGACTTAACTCACGTGGCTTCGCGTAAATCTTTGGCGGGAGCTTGGCTGGATAACCGTAATCCCAATGAGCAATTGGCTTTGGAGTTGAAGGAGAAAAATACGGAAGCCTCCACTCCCGTGGACCCTGCGAAACTGAAGGCGAATTTAATTAAGTGGATTGGTTCTTCGGGCACTTCGCACACGGCTGAAGGCGTGGCCACCAAGGATGTGAAGCCCGGCAACCGCATGCACTATTACAAAATGTTCAACGTCGTGAGCTTAAACGAAAGTAAGCAGCAGTTCACCGCCGAAGAATTAGACTGTCTGGCGGAATACCTCCTCACCTTAAAATAATTTTATAAAACAAATCTACCATGTCTCACGACTCTCACCACGCACCCGTAGCCTCGAAGTTGGACCTCGCCCCTGAGCGCAGTGACCTCGGTTTGATTCGCCCCGATCGCAAGACCGGTTGGGCGGATTGGCTGACCACGGTGGATCACAAGAAAATCGGTATCATGTACGGCGCCTTCGCCATGTTTTTCTTTTTAGTCGGCGGCTTAGAGGCCTTGGCGATTCGCACGCAGTTGGCCCGTCCTGATAACGATTTCGTGACCGCCCGGATGTACAATCAGTTGTTCACGATGCACGGCACCACCATGATTTTCTTAGGCGTCATGCCGCTGTCGGCCGCCTTCTTTAATTTCTTGGTGCCCTTGCAGATCGGGGCGCGCGACGTGGCCTTCCCGCGCTTGAATGCGTTTTCGCTTTGGACGTTTGTGGCAGGAGCCTTTGTTTTGAATAGCAGCTGGCTCTTCGAGTTCGGTCACTTGGCCGGTTGGTTCAATAATTTCAGTTGGTATAAATCTCTGGTCTATACGGATTTTGCTCCAGCAAACGGTTGGTTCAGTTACGCTCCGCTTTCTGGCACCGTGGGTCAGGCCGACGCCGCATTGCACGCGCCACGCTTCACGGGTGTGGGTACGGATTTTTGGATTATCGGCATTCAGATTCTTGGCGTCGCCTCACTGGCCGCGTCGTTTAATTTTATCTGTACGATCATCAACATGCGCGCCAAGGGCATGACGATGATGCGTCTCCCCGTGTTCACTTGGATGACCTTAGTCACTTCGGCGCTGATCATCCTTGCCTTCCCTGCAATCACGGTGGCCCTGATTGAGTTGATGTTTGACCGCCAGTTTGGTGCGAACTTCTTTAATCCGTCTGCCGGCGGTCAGCCCATTCTCTGGCAGCACTTGTTCTGGATTTTCGGTCACCCTGAAGTGTACATCCTTGTTTTGCCAGCGATGGGTATTGTTTCGGAAATTCTTCCGACCTTCTCGGGTAAGGCATTGTTCGGTTACCCGATCATTGTTTTCTCGGGTGCGGTCATTGGCTTCTTGGGCTTCGCGGTGTGGAGTCACCACATGTTTACGACCGGCCTGGGTGCCGTGCCCACGGCAGCCTTTGCCTTATTGACGATGGCAATCGCCGTGCCCACGGGCGTGAAAATCTTTAATTGGCTTGGCACAATTTGGGGCGGAAAGATTCGCTTCACGCCTCCCATGGTCTTGGCCCTCGGCTTCATCTGGATGTTTATGTGTGGCGGCTTCTCGGGTGTGATGCACTCATCGGCTCCCGCTGATGCTCAACAACAGGACAGCTACTTCGTCATCGCCCACTTCCACTACGTCTTGTTGGGCGGCGTCTTGTTGGGTCTGATGGCCGGTTTATATTTCTGGTTCCCCAAGATTTTCGGTCGCATGCCTAATGCTGGAGTTGCTTACCTCGCTTCGGGTTTGGTGATCCTTGGCTTCAATCTCGCCTTTGGACCGATGCACTACCTCGGCTTGGCTGGTCAGCCTCGCCGTACACACACTTACCATGCCGGCAATGGTTGGGAGACCTGGAATTTCGTCGCGACGATTGGTGCCTTTATTTTGGGCATCGGCGTCTTCTTGGCTTTTGCGAATTTAGTATGGACGGCGTTTAAGGGTAAAAAGTGCGGTTCGGATCCATGGGACGGTCGCACCTTAGAGTGGTCGCTCTCTTCGCCGGTCGCTGAATATAATTTCGCGCAGAGTCCAGTGATTGCTGCTCGCGATGCTTATTTCGAAGACAAGCATGGTGGCCGTCGCATCGCTTATGAAAATGATGGCGGTGAAGCGGGTGTGCACATGCCCAGCCAGTCTTGGATGCCGCTCGTGGCGGGCTTTGGTTTCCTGATGATTGGTCTAGGTATGCCGATGTTATCGATGGGCGTGCCTCACATTGGCTGGCTCGTGATTGCGGGCCTCACTGTGATGTTCATTGGTATTTGGCTTTGGGCGCTGGAAGGCCCCGGTGGTTACATGTTAAAGACCCCAGCGGTCGGTTCGACGCCTTCGGCGCCCGCGCATCAAACGGCGACCACTCACTGATTTTATAAACTTATAATTATTTAGCTTATTATGTCACAAGTTTCTGAACCCGCCCACGCTCCGACCTCGACGGGAATCGAGCACAAGAAGCTCATCATGTGGCTCTTCTTGGCGTCCGACTGTATGTTCTTCGGTACGCTCATTTCGACGCACCTCCTGTACCGCAAGCTTTACCCAACCGGCTTCACTGACGCCGAAGGTCACCAGCGCTTCATCCAGAACCTCTTCAATATCGAGCTCACCTCGTTCTCCACGTTCATCCTCTTGATGTCATCGTTCCTGATGGCGTTGGCGGTTTCGGCGATGCACAAGGGCCAGATTAAATCCTTCCGCCGCAATGTCCTCGGGGTGATTTTCTTCGGTCTAATCTTCTTGGGCTGTCAGGTTTTTGAGTTCACGCACTTCTTCCACCAGGGCTTAACCATTCAGAACAGCGTTTTCGGTTCCACGTTCTACGTTCTGACGGGTACGCACGGCACGCACGTGGCAATTGGTATCCTTTGGCTCATCTTACTCTACTTCTACAGCTTTACTGGGAAGTTGGGCGGGCACGTGGGCGCGCTCGATGTCGAAGTCGCTGGCCTCTACTGGCACTTTGTCGATATCGTTTGGATTATCATCTTCACCGCGGTTTACCTCGTGGAATACCTTGGACCAAGTGGTTTCTGGGGCACCGGATTACCGCTCACCAAGTAATTTATTATTACCTTATACCATGTCTGACGTCGCTCCTAGCCCCGCCTTCCTTCAGGAAGAAGTTCGTCGCTACCACCACTTCATCACCCTCGCGCTTTGGTTGGCTGCCATCACCGGCGTGGAAATCGTTTTGATTTTTTTGCCGGTCCCGATGGCCCTCATCTTGACCGTCCTGTGCCTGCTCTCCGCGATTAAGTTCTTTGCCGTGATCATGTGGTTCATGCACCTGATTTACGACCATCGACTATTATTCTGGCTGTTTGTCACGGGACTCGCCTTGGCCTTTGCGACCTTCACCGCTGTGCTTTCCCTTTTTGCGGTCGAGCGCGTCGACACGAAGTGGTTCAGCTAAATCGGTTAGCCTAAAGCGGCGGGCTAGGCTCCGCCAATTTTCGGATGAACATTCCCCTGCACTGGCACACTGAGCCACTCCTCCTTTTGCTCGTCGTGGGGGCTTCATGGGCACATGCGATGGTTTGTGGCCCGTACCGTTTGCGATACATGCCAACGGCCACAGCTTATCCTGTGGGTGCAGCGATAAAATTTCACTTGGGTGTTTTAGTCGGCTACTTGGCGGTTGGCTCACCGCTCGATCAAATCGGTGAAGGCTTTTTATTTTCAGCGCACATGACGCAGCACATGCTGCTGATTTATGTTTCGGCGCCGCTGTTGGTGGCGGGCTTGCCCGTTGAATTAGTCGACCCATGGTTAGAGGCGCAGCCGCGACTCACGAAGTTCTTAAAATTTTTAGTCCACCCGCTCACCGCGGGGCTGGCTTTTAATTTCGCGTTTTCAGTTTGGCATTTCCCGGAGTTGTACGACCTCGCCTTGCGCAATCGCACCGTTCACATCGTCGAGCACTGGTGTATTTTCTTGCCGGGCGTGCTCATGGTGTGGCCGCTGGTTTCGCCCTCGCGCGTGTTGCCGCGCATCGGTTTCGGGGCGGCGATGATTTACTCCTTTATGCTTATGGTTGCGGATTTGCCGCTGTGGGCAGCGCTCATTTTTGCGGAGCATCCCATTTACGAAACCTACATGTTGGCGCCGCGGATTTGTTGGCTGAGTGCCAGCCAGGATATGATCATGGGGGCCGTAATCATGAAGGCCTTTAATGAAGTTTTTGCCCTCACGAATATGGGCTGGGCTTTCTTTGCTTGGTACCGCAAAGAGCGCTAAGCCTCAGTGTCGCTCGATGCGGCCGATGAGTCGGACAGCAATGCCGATCACGATTAAATTAGGAATCCAAACCAAGATGTCGGGGCGGAAGGCGGGCTGCTTTACCCAAGCGGCGGCGGAGGATAGAATATAATAGCTGAGTGAAATGCCGAGGGCGATGGCCGCATTAACAAACGTTTCAGACCGACCCACGCGCATGGCGAGCGGAACCGCCAGCAGGGCGAGCGAGAAGATGGAGAAGGCCGATGCAAGGTGGGCCATGAACTGTTTGCGGGCCTCCATCTTGTTTTGTTCAATCTCGGCGAGCGAGGCATTGGGACTTAGGCGCCAGCCAGATCCCATGGCCGAAAAAAGTTCGCTGGTGGTGAGCCAGCGCAGCTTCTTTTCGTAACTTCCGCTGGAGTTAAAGAGGTTGGTGGCGGGAAACTCCATCGTGGTATTTCCGGCTGAGGCGAATGAAGCAGGCTTGGAGAAGCTGTCGATTTCACCGCCAGCGCGGCTTTCCATTTTAGCGTCCTTAAGGGTGACGCGAAGAAAGACTTCGCCGTCGGGTTTGTCGACGCGGTCGAGGCGAGCTTCGGTGGCTTGAATGGATTGGATGAGCTTGCCGCGTTCATCGACGCGCCAGAGCCAGAAATCTTTGAGCACATCACCTTCGCGTGATCCCGCGCGAATGACCAGGCCTTTAAACTGGCGATTCAGTTCTCCAGGAGTGATGAGTGAAGTCGGGTTTTCTTTGACGGAGCCCACGAGCAGTCGACGGTACTCGGTGTTGGCACGCGGTGCGATTTCGAGGTTCAACCAGGCGGCCGTCGCGGCGAGGGACAGGGCGAATAGGAGGGCGGGGCGAGCGATGCGCATGAGGCCCAGGCCGCTGGCTTTCATTGCGGTGATTTCGTGTTGTGAGCTCATGCGGCCGAACGCGATGAGCACGCCGGTGAGTACACCCATGGGGAGGGCGTAGGGAATGACGCCTGGGAAAAGTAGGACGATGAGTTCAAGGCCCTGTGCGGCATTCACGCGACCACTGGCGAGGGCTTCGGCTACTTGTTGGAGTACGTTACCCGCTACCATTACGAAGACGAATGCGCCCGTCGCAGCGCCCGTGGCGATGGCGGTTTCTTTTAAAACGTGGCGGTCGAGAATGCGCACACAACTATCCAAACCCACGGACCTTAATTGTCCAAGGACAAAGGAGTGCTTCCGCTAGCCTTAACAGGATTTCTTTGACTGCGCGATAGCGGCTTTAACGAAGGCAGCAAAGAGCGGGTGGGCCTGGTTGGGCTTTGATTTAAATTCGGGGTGGTATTGCACGCCAACCATGAAGGGGTGGTCTTTCACTTCGACGATTTCGACTAAGCCGGATTGGGGATTAACTCCGCCCACGATAAGGCCTGCGGCTTCGAGGCGAGTGCGGTAGGCGTCGTTATATTCAAAGCGGTGACGGTGACGTTCTTGAATGAGGTCCTTGCCGTAAGCGGCACGGGAGTGACTACCCGCAGTGAGTTGACAGTCGAACTTCCCGAGGCGCATCGTGCCACCCTTGGTGAAGACACCTTTTTGCGATTCCATTAAGTGGATAACGGGATCGGGTGACTGCGGAGCGAACTCAGTCGAGTGGGCTTGTTTAAGTCCGAGGACGTGACGGGCGAATTCGATGACCGTCACCTGCATGCCGAGGCAGAGTCCGTAGAAGGGAACTTTATTTTCGCGGGCGAATTGGACGGCGAGAATTTTGCCTTCGATACCGCGGTTACCGAAACCACCGGGTACTAAAATACCATCGAGTCCGGCGAGTGAAGCGGTGCCTTTGGTTTCAAGGTCTTCGGCGTCGATGCGCACGATTTCGACATGGGCTTCGTTGGCGATGCCACCGTGGATGATGGATTCATAGACTGATTTATAAGCGTCTTGTAACTCGATGTATTTACCGACTACGCCGATGCGGACTTGGTGTTTGGGGTGATGGATGCGGCGGACGATTTCGCGCCAGGGGGCAATGTCGATGGGCTGGCACTGAATGCCTAAGCGCTTCACCACGATCTCATCGATGCGTTGTTCGGCGAGCATCATCGGCAGCTCGTAAATGGAATTTTCGACGTCGCGACATTCGATGACGGCGTCGATACCGACGTTGCAATAGAGGGAAAGTTTTTGACGGTTCTCTTCGCCGATGGGTCGATCAGTGCGACAAACGAGGATGTCGGGTTGAATGCCGATTTCGCGGAGCTTAGCGACCGACTGTTGTGACGGCTTGGTTTTTAATTCACCTGCGGCCTTAATAAACGGAACCAGGGTACAATGTAGGAAGGCTACATTTTCGCGGCCCGCATCGTGTTGGAACTGACGGAGGGCTTCCAGGAAGGGCAGGCCTTCGATGTCTCCGGTGGTGCCGCCGATTTCGGTAATTAAAATATCCACTCCTTCGCCGCCCTTGAGAATCCGCTCTTTAATCTCGTTGGTGATGTGGGGAATCACTTGCACGGTTTTGCCGAGGTAGTCGCCGCGACGTTCTTTTTGAATGACGGTTTCGTAGACTTGGCCAGAGGTCAGGCTGTTGAGTCGAGAAAGCTCGCCCGAGGTGAAGCGCTCGTAGTGGCCGAGGTCGAGGTCGGTTTCGGCGCCATCATTAAGTACGTAAACTTCACCGTGTTGGTAGGGGCTCATGGTACCCGGATCGACGTTGAGGTACGGATCAAATTTCTGAATGCGTACTTTGAGGCCGCGGCATTCGAGTAAGGCGCCGAGCGCAGCGGCGGTGAGGCCTTTGCCCAAAGAGGAGATGACGCCGCCGGTGACAAAAATATACTTCATGGGTGTGGGCGTGTGGGTGGTTATTTATAAAAAAGATAAGACCGGCTGGTCCGCATGACGGTAGGCCGGTCTGGACTTTCGTATGTCATTGGGTCGGAAAGGAGAGGCAAGCGGTTTTTCGCCGGATTAGGTCGGCGGCCGGGGAGGGGCCTATGAGTGATTTTCACAGCCCGGCGGCTTTTTACTAATAACCTGCAGATTTATCTTCTACGGGGTGGGAATAAGTCGGGGGGTCTATTTGATGGGATTTGCACTTTGCCCCCCCCTGCGAGTAACACCACTCCACCAATCACTATGTCCGCCTGCTCCTGTTGTCGCCCCGCCTCTATCGGCAAGAAAATTGTCATGGCCCTTTCGGGTCTGGTGCTCGCTGGATTTGTCCTGGGGCACATGTCGGGCAACCTACTCATGTTTAAGGGTCCTGAAGCAATTAACGCTTATGCCGCCTGGTTGCATGCTAATCCTGGGATGCTCTGGGGTGCGCGCGTGGTGCTGATCCTTTCGACGGTGGCGCATATTTGGACGGGTGTCTTGTTGACCTTGGAAAATCGGGCGGCGCGGGCAGGTGGTCCAGCGGTCGAAGCGACTCGCCGGGCGACGTTGTCTTCACGTACTATGCCGTACTCAGGTGTGGTTATCTTAGCCTTCTTGGTTTTCCACCTTTTGCACTACACCTTCCGTACGGTCGCCCTGGGCGGTCAAGAATTTGGCGACAAGGTTTACGAGATGGTTGTGGCCGGCTTTTCGCAGCCAGCGGTCGCAGGGTTTTATATTATAAGTATGATTTTACTCTGCCTGCACTTAAGCCACGGGATTAGCAGTGTTTTTCAGACTTTAGGCCTCCGCAATGAGCGCTGGCGGGGCCGTCTCGATGCGGTTGCCACTGCTTACGGCTGGCTGATCGCCCTCGGCTTTATTTCCATTCCTTTAGCCGTTCTTCTCGGCTGCATTAAGTAAGACCTATGAAACTTGATTCTAAAATTCCTGCCGGTCCGGTGGCGGACAAGTGGAGCAACCACAAAGCCAAGATGCGCCTGGTGAATCCGGCTAACCGCCGGAAATACCACGTCATCGTGGTCGGTTCGGGCTTAGCGGGTTCCGCTGCGGCGGCCTCGTTTGCGGAGATGGGTTACGAAGTTTCTTGTTTCTGCTATCAAGACAGCCCTCGTCGCGCGCACTCGATTGCCGCTCAGGGCGGGATCAATGCGGCGAAGAATTATCAAAACGATGGCGACAGCATTCGTCGTTTGTTCCTCGATACGATTAAGGGTGGCGACTACCGTGCGCGTGAAGCGAACGTTTATCGTTTAGCTCAAGTCTCGACCTCAATCATCGATCAATGTGTCGCTCAAGGTGTGCCTTTCGCCCGTGAATACGGGGGTTTATTGGCCAATCGCTCATTCGGCGGCGCTCAAGTTTCGCGCACATTTTATGCCCGCGGTCAGACTGGTCAGCAGTTGTTGCTCGGTGCGTACTCGGCCCTCTCCCGTCAGATTGGTGCTGGCACGGTGAAGATGTACACTCGCCATGAAATGTTGGATCTCGTCTTAGTGGGCGGACAGGCCAAGGGCATTGTCACGCGCGATTTAGTTACCGGTGAAATCCAGGCGTGGGCCTCGGACGTCGTTGTTCTTTGCACCGGTGGTTATGGCAATGTTTTCTACCTCTCGACGAATGCACAGGGCTGTAATGTGACTGCTACCTACCGGGCGCACCGCCGCGGTGCTGGCTTTGCGAATCCTTGTTACACGCAAATTCACCCCACCTGCATTCCAGTCCACGGCGAAGATCAGTCGAAGCTCACTCTGATGTCTGAGTCGCTCCGCAACGACGGACGTGTTTGGGTGCCGAAAGATAAGGCCGATTGCACGAAGCCCGCTTCGGAAATTCCTGAAGACCGTCGCGATTATTTTCTCGAACGTAAGTACCCGAGCTACGGCAATCTCGCTCCGCGCGACATTGCTTCGCGGGCGGCGAAAGAAGTTTGCGACGAGGGTCGCGGTGTCGGCCAAGTGGTCGACGGCAAGCGCTTGGGTGTTTACCTGGATTTCTCCGCGGCGATTAAGCGCCTCGGTGAGCCCGCGATTCGCGAGCGCTACGGCAACCTCTTTGATATGTATGAAAATATCACGGGAGAAAATGCGTACCATCAGCCGATGCGCATTTTTCCGGCGGTGCACTACACCATGGGCGGGCTTTGGGTGGATTATAATTTGCAGTCCAACATCCCCGGTTTGTTTGTCGGCGGTGAAGCGAATTTCTCGGACCACGGCGCCAACCGCCTCGGTGCCTCCGCACTGATGCAAGGCCTGGCTGATGGTTATTTCGTGCTACCTTACACCGTAACGGATTACTTGGCAGGCGTCGGTTTAACCGGTCGCCCCTCGGTGGAAGCGCCTGAATTCAAGGCTGCCGTGAAAGAAGTGCAGGACCGTACGCAGTGGTTCTTGAACAACAAGGGTAACCGTTCTGCCCGCAGCTATCACAAGGCTTTAGGCAAAATCGTCTGGGAGAAGTGTGGCATGGCTCGCGACAAAGCAGGATTGGAAGGCGCCATTCGCGACCTCCAGGCGTTGCGTGCGGATTTCTGGAAGAACATTCTCGTCGTTGGCTCGGGCGATCAATTGGCGCCGGAGCTCGAGCGTGCGGGTCGCGTGGCCGACTTCCTCGATTTTGGTATCATGATGTGTCTCGATGCCTTGCATCGGGATGAATCGTGCGGTGGACACTTCCGCACGGAGTATCAAGACGGGGGCGAAGCGCAGCGTAACGACGACAAGTATGCCCACGTGGCCGTCTGGGCGTGGCAGGGCGATGGACAATTGCCTGTGCGACACACCGAACCCCTCGTTTACGAGGACGTCCAATTCACCACTCGCTCCTACAAATAATTTTATGGTCAAGGAACACGATAATTTAGATTCACACGGCGAGCAGACGCTTTCATTGCGCCTGCGCGTTTGGCGTCAGAGCCGCGGCGCGGCTGGCCATTTTGAAGACCACGCCTTGGCGGCCGTGCCGACCTCGGCCTCGTTCTTGGAGATGATGGACATGCTCAACGAGCAGTTGATTAAGGAAGGTAAGGACACTTTTGCTTTTGATCACGACTGTCGCGAAGGCATTTGCGGTATGTGCTCGATGACGATTAACGGCATGCCGCACGGCCCATTGCCAGGTGTGACCACCTGTCAGTTGCACATGCGTAATTTCCGCGATGGTGAGATGATCACCGTCGAGCCTTGGCGCGCGAAAGCTTTCCCCGTCATTAAAGATTTAGCGGTGAATCGTTCGGCTTTTGATAAGGTTATTCAAGCGGGCGGATTCATCACCGTGCGCACCGGTTCGGCAACGGAAGCCAACAACACCTTGATTCCTAAGTCGGTGGCTGATGAGGCTATGGACGCGGCCGAGTGTATTGGCTGCGGGGCTTGTGTGGCTTCCTGTAAGAATGGATCGGCAATGCTCTTCGTCGGCGCGAAGATTAATCACCTCAATATTTTACCACAGGGTCAGCCCGAGCGTGAACGTCGCACCTTGGCGATGGTCAAGACGATGGATGATGCGGGCTTTGGCAATTGCACGAACTACGGCGAGTGCCAGGCGCACTGTCCGAAAAGCATTACGCTGGATGTGATTGCGAAACTGAATCGCGATTACCTCCGTGCCCGCGTGAAGGAGTTCTTCTCTTCGACCGGTAAGCCTCGCAAGGGCGGCGACTAAGTTAAGTGCAACTCGCGTACGCTTTCTTCGAGTCCGCCCACGCGGGCTCGTTGGAGCCACGCCTTGCGGTAACGGACTTCGAGTGCGGCGGCTTGAGTGGGCGTGATCGGGTGGCCTTGGGCTTTGAGTAAGCCGGCCAGCGCACAGTCGATGCCGACCAATAATTCCTCACGCACGATTTCGTGACCGATGCATTCGGCCAGAGGTTTGATAACCGTAAGGTGTTCGATGGATTGTTTAATTTCTAGGTCGGACACCCCAGCGCGTGCGACCGCGAGTTGCTCTTTATTCGCCACGAGAAACTCCCAGGTTAAACTTTTATTCCGAATTGATTTAGCGATGCATTCATCAAGTTGACCGAGGTGCTTGAGAACCTGGGTGGTCGCTTGAGCATCGGCGGGGGAGAGTCCGCCAAAAATTTGACACGCTTTTTCGGCATCATCTTTTTGATTAGCGGCGAAGCACCAAGCTTGGGCGAGTCCGCTGGCGAGTGGCAGCCAAGTGGTGGGCCACGGCTGGTGGTTGCCGTTGTCGCCCCATGAAGTGATGAGCACGCCGCGCGCTTCATGTTTAATGGCCGCAGCGATTGCCTCGGATTGATTGGTGAGCGCGTTGGTGAGTCGGCCGGTGAAGCTTTGCCAAGTGCTTGTGCCAGGCGCGATGAGGAAGTCGCGTTGCAATTCATGGAGTCGACCCGCCTGCGTATTGAATGGATGACCGGCATCGTAGCCCCAGACAACTGGGATGGCAGGGGTGGGGGCTTCGGCGGCGAGTTTGAGGTCCTCTAATAAGATGTCGCCCCAGAATTGTGGCGTGCGACCGCGGGCACTCGCGAGTGCACAAATCTTTTTCAGGTGTGCGAGGTAGACGGCGTGCTTGCCGTTTTTTTCGACGGACGATTTACTAAAACCTTGGCCCAGCTCCCAGGGCTCATCGCCGCCGATATTGACTTGGGTGCTGCGGAAGTGGGGCAGGTAGGAGTCGAGCAGGTTAGCGATAAAATCGAGAGAGGCTTGATCGGGTTTTAGGGTCGCTGGCGTGGGTTTAAACTGACCTGTGAGCGGGTGGATCCAGCCCTCGGGGCATTCGGCCAGGCCTTGGTAGCGCGGATGTTTGAGCCAGCGCTCCATGTGGCCAAACGTGTTGAGGTTGGGCACGAGTTCGATGCCGTGGTTAAGGCATTCGCGATCCAGTTGTTCGATTTCGGCCGGTGTTAGAGGCGAGGCGTTTTGCCAAACCTCATCGTGTCCGCTGAAGGCAAAGGTGTGCTCGATATAAAGTTGGAGCTGATTGACGCGTAGGCGGCAGAGCGTCCGCACGAGTTGACGTAGTTCATTTTGCGTCGGCACTTTGCAGCGTGAGACATCGAGCATGAAGCCGCGCACGACGAGATCGGGGCTGTCTAAGATTTCTAGCTGTGGTAGTTCTTGCGGATTTTGTTCGTGGATCTGGCGGAGAGTCTGACAGCCATACAGCACGCCTGCGGCATCGCTGGCTTGCAGGTGAATGCCCCCAGAAGCGATTTCGAGGTAGTAGGACTCGGGGGCGAGTTTAGGGGCACGCTCGATGCGACACGCGCTACGCTTGGAATCGTCGAGGGCGGCCTGGGCTTCGACGATGGTTTGAGGCAGCGTTTTAAGAAATATGCCGGTCGGGTGGGGGGCGGCCGGGGCGGGTAGGAAGCCACCACGCAAATTCAACTCCCGGGGTCGGGGGAAGAGTTGTGGAAGCTGGGCCCGCATGGGTTGAAGGGTTAACTCGCCCGGCCTTACGGGCAAGCCCACAGCGGTTGGGGTGATAAAAAGGGGGAAATATGACAGTTTTAACGTATCTTTTTATCGAGATAAGTTGATAGATGTTTGCAAGCCCAAGGGAATGGCTTTTGTTAGGGCTCACTTATGGCACGTCGAGACACTTATACGTTTTCCTCCGAGTCGGTGGGCGAAGGCCACCCCGACAAGGTAGCAGATTCAATTTCCGACTCGGTGTTGGATGCCTGCTTAGC
Source organism: Opitutia bacterium (assembly GCA_947373115.1). Taxonomy (GTDB): domain Bacteria; phylum Verrucomicrobiota; class Verrucomicrobiia; order Opitutales; family UBA953; genus UBA953. Next base: position 15,024 of record CANBWJ010000003.1, read on the forward strand.
GCAGGATCGTTTCTCGCGCGTGGCGTGTGAGACCTTGGTGAAGAGCAATCACGTGGTCATTGCCGGTGAATTGACGACCAAGGCAAAAGTGAATTTTGAAGAAGTTGTCCGCGCCGCCATTCGCGAAATCGGTTACGTCAATGACGACGATGTTTTTCATGCGGACAAAATTTTCGTCACCAATTTATTGACGAAGCAGTCCCCTGACATTGCTCAGGGAGTGGATGAGCGTAAGGCTGAGGGCAAGAAGCATGCGAAGATGGGTGCCGGTGATCAAGGCATCATGTTTGGCTATGCGTCGACCGAGACGGACGAATTAATGCCGGCGCCGGTCATGTTTGCTCACCGCTTGAATCGTGAGTTGGCGCGTTTGCGTAAATCGAAGGCTCGCGGCACCGAGTGGTTACGTCCTGATTGTAAGTCACAAGTTGCAGTCCGCTATGTAGACGGTGTGCCCGTAGCGATTGAGAATGTGGTTATCTCGACGCAGCACACGGAAGATGTTTCGCACCGCCAAATCGAGAAATTCTGCGTCGAGCAAGTGATTCGCAAGGTTCTGCCCAAGGCACTTTTAAATAAGAAAACGGAGTTTTTAATTAACCCTACTGGCCGCTTCGTCATTGGTGGCCCGCAAGGGGATTGTGGTTTAACTGGACGGAAAATCATCGTCGATTCTTACGGCGGCATGGGCCGTCACGGCGGTGGCGCTTTCTCGGGCAAGGATCCGACGAAGGTCGACCGTTCGGCTGCCTACATGGCACGATGGGTCGCGAAGCACATCGTGGCATCGGGCGCCGCAGAACGTTGCGAGTTACAAGCCGCGTATGCGATTGGTCACCCCGAGCCCACGAGTCTGCACTTAAATACGTTTGGTACGGGCACGTTGTCTGATGCCGATATTTTGGCTGCGGTCCAAAAAGTATTTTTATTTAACCCCGCTGAAATCATTCGTCAGCTCGATCTTCGCCGTCCGATCTACCGTGCGAGCACGCACTACGGTCACTTCGGCAAGAAAGGCTTACCTTGGGAGACCACTTCCAAATTAGCCGCCTTCAAAAAAGCCCTCCTTTCCTAAAATTATGTACTCACCTAAAATTCAACGGGCTTCCGCAAAGAAGTCTGATTTCAAAGTCGCCGACCTCAGCTTAGCTGAGTGGGGCCGCAAGGAGCTACAAGTCGCCGAGCATGAGATGCCGGGGCTCATGGCACTCCGTGCTAAGTACGCGAAGAAGCAGCCTTTAAAGGGCGTGCGCATCACTGGTTCGTTGCACATGACGATTCAGACGGCGGTCTTGATTGAAACCCTCGGTGCCCTCGGTGCCGACGTCCGCTGGGCCTCGTGCAATATTTTCTCAACCCAGGATCATGCCGCTGCCGCCATTGCGAAAGCTGGATACCCTGTCTTCGCCTGGAAGGGTGAGACGCTCGAAGAATATTGGGAATGCACGATGCAGGCGCTGACTTGGCCTAATGGTTCGGGCCCTGAACTCATCGTGGATGACGGTGGCGACGCCACTTTGCTAATTCACAAAGGTTATGAATTAGAAAACGGTTCGAAGTGGGTGAACACCCCTTCGGAGTCGGAAGAAGAGCAGATTATCAAAAACCTTCTCAAGAAAGTTGCGAAGGAGCGTCCCGGTCACTGGCATAAAGTCGTGAAGGATTGGAAGGGTGTTTCGGAAGAAACCACCACCGGCGTGAAGCGTCTCTACCGCATGTTGGAAGCGGGCGAACTTTTAGTGCCCACGGTTAACGTCAATGACACCGCTACGAAATCGAAGTTTGATAACTTGTACGGTTGCCGCGAATCGTTGGTTGATGGTATTAAGCGTGCCACCGACGTGATGGTTGCCGGTAAGGTTGCCCTTGTGATGGGTTACGGCGACGTCGGTAAGGGTTCCGCGCAATCGTTGCGTGGCCTCGGTGCGACGGTGCAGATTGCGGAAGTCGATCCTATCTGTGCGTTGCAAGCGGCGATGGAAGGTTACCGTGTGGTGCGCGTTGAAGATACTTTAGGCACGACCGACATTTACGTCACGGCAACTGGTAATCGCGACATCATCACCTTGGAGCACATGCTCAAGATGAAGGATCAGGCGATTGTCTGTAACATTGGACACTTCGATAACGAAATCCAAGTTGTGCGTTTGAATAACCAAAAGGGCGTGAAGAAAGATTCGATCAAGCCACAAGTGGATCGCTACACGCTGCCTAATGGCCGTCAGCTTTACATGTTGGCGGAAGGCCGTCTCGTGAACTTGGGTTGTGCCACCGGCCACCCCAGCTACGTGATGTCGACCTCGTTCTCGAATCAAGTGTTGGCGCAACTACACCTCTGGGAAACGCGGGAGACCGCTAAGCCAGGCGTGGTCGTTCTGCCCAAGCACCTCGATGAAGAAGTGGCTCGTTTGCACCTCGAGAAATTGGGTGCACGACTTACCAAGCTTACCAAGCATCAAGCTGATTACATTGGCGTTAAGCAGTCGGGTCCATTCAAGCCTGACAACTACCGCTACTAAGCGAAAAGATTAATGAAAGACTAAGGGCGAATCGCGAAAGTGTTTCGCCCTTATTTTTGCGGCAGCGACTTCTGGGCGGCCCACCATTTGAGTGCGCCAATCTCGCCCTCTTGCTGAACGCGTTGGGTGTATTGATTCAGTTCCTCGGGCGTCATCGATTCAATTGGGTAGGCCTGTAGAGAATTAAGTAGCCCGTTGATTTCTTGGCCCTTGCTGGCGAGTTCATCGAGACGGCTCTGCACGGTTTCATTGTTCGTTCCGATTGGGGTTGTTGGATCGAGTGATTCGAGGGTGCGACGTTCAATGGCCTGACCGACGAGAGCGTTAAGCAGGGCAGGGTTCACTTGATTTTGGATGTGTTGTCCGAGGGTGATTTCCATTTGCACCGTTGGTTCAGCTGCATCGATGTCACCTTGCTGAATGAACTGATTGCGGAGTTCGCTGAGGTTGTCCGAAACGTTTTGCAATGAAGCGAGCGAGCGAATGCGGTCCTCATTGAAGGCGAAGAGGGCGGCGATTTTAGATTCGATGGGCGTGTAGCCTGCGGACAAGTAGGCCGATTCGGTATTTTGAAAGAGGGCTGCCGAAAAATCAGGCAAAGTTCCGTTGCTGAGGTTGGCGGAGAGCCCTTCGGCGGCATTAGCGTAGTCGCCTTGAGTGAAGGCGTGATCGGCCTGCAAGTAATTGCCGAGCGGATTATCAGGCGAAAGTTTTTTGAAGGCTTCAATGCCTTGGCGGCGTTCTTCAATGGTCGGTGCGCGCAGTGCAGCTTCGAGTTGGACGGCGGGATTGTCTGCAAAGATTTTTACGGCTTCTTTTAAGTAAGCGGGGTCTTGGCTTAAGCGATAAGCAGCGAGAAGAGAGTCGGCGCCACGGTTTTTTTCTTTGAGAAACAACTCAATTTTGTCGGCCGATAATTTGGGTGCGCCCGATTTGGCAAATTGTGCGATAATCTCTTGAGGGGTTTTAGTGCTCTCGAGTGCGGCAACATTGACAAAGACGGGCTGGGCGGAGCGGGGTACGATGGTTTCGTATGCGGACGTGGTTAAGGCTGTGGGTTGGAAAGAGGCACGATTAAACCAGAGGGCGAGTCCTCCGAGGCCAATGAGCACGGCGCTAATTTTTGCCCATTTATTCATGTTTAATGTTAAAGGCGGACGCGGGAAAACGGCAACTGTGATTCTGGGTATTGGAATTCGCAGACATTTTAAGTTTCAGCCATTTTTGCCTTTCGCCCATTCCGATGGGCTGGCACGATGCGGGTATGTCTGAAGCCGTCATCACGTTGCGTGAAAGCAAAAATAGCCCATCGGGCAGTCGATTCCATTGCATCTGTGCATTGGGCGATGTGCAGACCAAGGCGGCCAAGAATGGCTCGAGTTATTACGAGTTCGTCATCGCTGATGCCTCGGACGATGCGAAGGTGCGCGTCTTTGGAGATTCGCCCGCGAAGGTGGCGCTGTTGACGGTTAAGCCAGGTTCGCCAGTTCGCGTTGGTGGCGTGATGGGCGACTTTAATGGACGCCCCGAGTTTCGTATCGAAACCTTGGCACCATTAACTGACGCGGAGAAAGCGGACCCGCAGCTGATGGGTCGACTGACCCCGGTGTCGCAAAACGATCCAATCAAGATGCGCGCTGAGCTCAACGCGATTATCAAACGTATTCCGCATGAAGGCCTGCGTGGTACGGTAGAGTCAGTACTCGCTGAACAAGAAGAACGTTTTTTTGAAGCCGTGGCTGCGATGGGTATGCACCACGCGTATCGACATGGTTTATTAGAACACACCTTGCGTATGGCGAAATGTGCAGAGGCCCTTTTGCCGCTCTACCCCAAGGTTGATGCCTCACTCGCGGTCGCTGGAACTGTTTTACACGATATTGGTAAGGTCCAGGAATACACGCGCTTAGAGCCAGGAATGGCGAAAGCCAGTTTTACGCGTGCAGGTAATTTACACGGTCACTTAGTACTCGGGGCCTTCCTTGTGCGTGAGCATGCCACGAAGATAGGCTTGGACGTTTCACTTCGTGAGCGCCTCGAGCACATTTTACTCAGTCACCACACCATGCGAGAGTATGGTGCGTGCCAGACTCCTTCGACGCCTGAGGCAGTCTTTGTGGCGCGATTGGATGATATGGATGCGAAGCTTTCGGCGATTGAAGAAGAGTTGCGCAAAGCGGTTCCGGGCGTTGAGTTTGCGCCGCTGCGCGCGATTGATGGCCAACTCTTGTTAACGCCGCCCAAGACGGGTCGATAGGCATGGACGTTGCCGAGTTGGATTTTGATCTGCCGCCGGAGCGGATTGCGGATCAACCGTCGGCGCGACGAGATGGCTCGCGATTGCTGGTAGTGCATCGTGCGACGAGAAAAATTGAACACCGATTATTTTCGGAGCTACCTGAAATTTTGCCCAAGGGAACGGCACTCTTTCGCAATAGTGTGCGTGTCTTAAAGGCGCGACTCTTTGGAGTGCGACCCACGGGCGGGAAGGTGGAGTGTCTGCTTTTACGTCCAACGAGTAATCCCAATGAGTGGCATTGTATGTTGCGGCCTGGTAAGCGGGCGGCAGATGCTGCGGGCTTTAGTGTGGCGGGTCACCATGCCGTGGTTGTGCAAGTCGGCGGTGCGGGCGATTACATCGTACGTTTTGATTTACCGACGGGCCTGACAGTGGAGCAGCTTGCTGAGCAGCAGGGTGAATTGCCGTTGCCGCCGTATATCGTGGAGGCCCGTAAGCAACGCGGTGGCGTTTTGTTTGATGATAATGAGCGCTATCAGACCGTTTATGCGGAGAAAGCGTCGACGCGTGCCGTGGCGGCGCCGACTGCGGGCCTGCATTTCACTCCCGAATTATTAAAGACCTTGGAGCAGGGCGGACACCCCGCATATAATTTAATCTTAGATGTCGGGGCCGGAACCTTTCAGCCCATTCAGGTAAAAAATCTAGAGGAGCACGTGATGCATCGGGAGGCGTATACGATTCCCACTCAAACCCTGGCGGCATTGCGTGGGCACCGTCCCCGTCTGGCGGTTGGTACTACGACTTTACGATCCACGGAGGATTGCTGGCGCAGGTTTCCCGATTTTAAAAATCTCCCGTCTGGTGACTTCGTGTCGGAGTCGGGCATTTTCATTCGCCCGGGTGATACCGTGCATAGTTGCGAATACTTGCTTACCAATTTTCACTTACCTCGCTCAACGCTACTGTGCTTGGTCTCCGCTTTTTTAACCCCCGGTAGTACTGAAGGCCTTGCCTGGCTTAAGCAGATTTACGCCGAGGCTATCGAGAAAGAATACCGCTTCTTTAGCTACGGCGATGCCATGCTCATCCTTTAAGGAGATAGGTTTTTTAGTATGTGGTTTACCCAGAGGGGAACAGAACACCCCAAGGGATTACCATGGGGTAAAAGATCACGATGAGCAGGAATGATCCTGCGATACCCCAGTGAATTTCCTTTCGAGAATCGGCATTTCCGAGCCTCGGTGCAACATAGCAAACTAGCCAGACCGACTTATAGATGACTTGGAGAAGTAGAATGGGTGCAAAAAGAATGGGGTGAAATAGTCCTGCGATTGAGCACAGAAGAATGGCTGTCCATAGAGAGCCGGTGATGGTTCGCCAGCCAGCACTCTCGGGGAAGTGTCCCCTGGATATCGGCAACAATCCGGTCAGCGACCCTAGAGCTGCTGGAACAAGAATCGCGATATTAGCGATATAAGGAAGTAGCAGGAGGTTCACTGACTTTTAATTCGCTTCAACCGTTAGCACTGCCGCGCTGCAAGGAGCGAGGGTGATTTCGAATTTCCCGGCTGCACCTTTAATGGTCTCAACTTGCGACGTGGTGAGCTTGCCTTCCGTGGTCACGGTCATGCCCGAGTAAGTGATGCCTTCTTTTTCAGACGGCGATTTTCCGATTAAGCGAGCGACGGTGCCGGTAGTACGACTAGTCCCCGTATTGATGGTGGCCGTGGCAGCTTGATTGATGTCTTTATTAATTACGACTATGCGGATCTTTTTGTCGTCACCTAAAGTAGCGTGAGCCGTTACGTTGGCAGTCGATTTAGTTTCAGCAGGCAAAAGCTTTCCGTGTCCGGCGTCTTTAAAGAGCAGGAGTGAGTAGTAGAGCGGGCGCGCGGAATACTTGCCGGTCTTTTTATCGTAGGCGATGGCGGTGTAACCATTGAGGCCGAAGATGGTGTGAAAATTGATTCCTGCTGCGCCGCGTTCAGCGATGTCGAAGAGGAAGTCGGAGCCCCAGATTGCAGCAGCATAAACATCGCTGACGCCCGCAGTGCCACCGAGAGAGGTCGAGTTACATTCCGCTAAGCGCCACGGTAGTCCGACTTTACGGGCGACGGCCATATTGCCTTCGGCCATCTTAATTGTTTTAGCTTCGGCTTTGTCGGACAGGAGTGTTTCAATCGTAGGGAAGGGCTCTTTGTTGGTGGTCGGGTAGAAGTGTGACGTGGCGAAGGCGAATTTGCTCTTAAAGTCGTTCAGGCAGGGCTCGAAGAACTTAGCATTCCCGCCCGATGTATTCGCAGGGCCCGTGAGGGGTGCGCCTGGATTCTTTGCCTGGATGACGCGGAGGGCTTCACTTAACTCATTTTTATATTGAGCGTAGCTGTAGCCTTTCTCGCGGAAGGTTTTCTTAGGCGGGAGGTAGTAGTGATCGGGCTCGTTGCCGATTTCAAAGGCGATGATAGATTTGCCGCCTACTTTAGTGGCGTAGCTGATTTCATCGGCGGAATTAGCGGGGTCGTTACTCGCTAAGTTTACACCATAGATGACTTTCCAGTTAATCGCCTGAATGAAGGCGTAGAATTGGTCTACGTGAGAGGGGGTGACATAGGTGAACTCCTTGCCTTCCTTGCCGCTCGCTTCGCCCGCCTGCCACTTGCTGAGCTCAACTTTGTTGCCGCCGATGCGTAGCACGCAGTCGCCTAAATTGCGGTGGAGGTTGATGAGGGTGCTATTGTCGGCGCGGAAGTGCTTTTCGGCGATGGCTGTCTTCTCATAGCTCAGACCCATGAAGTCGGACGGAATCGTTAATCCGGGTTTATCGCTTTGGACGTTAATAATGGCGGTGGTATCACCTCCGAATAGCGGTACGGCGGTCGCACAAAGAAGACAGAGAATTAGGCGCATCATTGGATATAAGAACGGATGACCAGCCACTTTCAAGGGCAGTCTGTTATTCCGGCTCGGAGGTTTTCGCCAGGAGCTCGATAATTTGAGCTGGCTCTTTAAGGTTCTCCGTGGCGGCGTGTAATCCGGGCGGGAGTAACTGAATGGCCTGGGCTTTTAGTTCAGCAATGCGTGACTCGATATTCTTGAGTGCCGCAGGTAAGCCGTCCGCTTGCACCCAGACGTCGTAGATTTTCAGAACCTTCTCGCCGTCTTCCACTTCGCCTTCGCCGATTTCGTAGCCGCAGTCTTCGATTTCGTCCCAAAGATTGGCGTCGGTTTCGAAAGCATCTTCGAGGGAGTAGGTGCGGATACCCGTGAGCCACTGATCGAGGGTTTTAAATAAATCATCGTGCGACGTGAGAATGTCGGTGAACGTAAAATCCAGTCCCACGGCCACTAGGATTTGCCCGTTTTCGAGGGCGCCCAACTCGGGCTCATGATTGGAAGGTTCGCTCATAGACTGAAGATAGTTTAAAAGCGGAGAAAGCCAAGGACGGAGACGGCCTACTCGGCGGCGGCCTGTCCGGCGAGCCAGCCCGTGGTCCAGGCATTCTGAAAATTAAAGCCACCTGTAACGCCATCGATGTCGAGGACTTCGCCTGCAAAGTAGAGTCCGCTCTGCTGACGGCTTTCCATGGTCTTAAAATTAACTTCCGATAGTTTAACGCCCCCACAAGTTACGAACTCGTCTTTAAACATGCTTTTGCCATCGACGGTGAATTCGCCCGCAGTGAGTTGTTTCACTAAGTTTTGAAGTCCGCTGTTACTGACGTGGGCCCAGGGGGTGGCGGGTGCGATGCCTGCGGCGATAACTAAGCGCTCCCAGAGTCGCTGCGGGAGGGCCACTGGACTGAAGGTGGTGATTTGTTTACGGGCATTTTGTTCGCGAACCGAATTCAAGTCTTTGAGTGCCGAATCGCTGGAATGAGCGGGTAACCAATTGACTAAGATTTTAAATTTATAATCGGACTCGGCAAAGGTGCGGGCACCCCAAGCTGATAGTTTTAGGATCGCGGGCCCACTGAGGCCCCAGTGAGTAATCAGGATTGGTCCGTCGGTTTTTAATTTGGTGCCGAGCGCCTGCACGGAAACATTCTCAACGGAGAGGCCCGCTAGTTCGACCAGCCGTGGATCTTGGATGTGAAAAGTAAAGAGTGAGGGCACCGGCGGAATGATGGTGTGGCCGAATGATTCGGCCATGGCCAGTCCGCCAGATGATTTATTGCCGCCAGTCGCAATGATGAGACGGTCGCATATCGCCGTGGATTGATTGTTAAAGGTCAGCTTAAAGTGGTTTTCTTCGCGACGCACTTCGCGAACGCCGAGTGAGGTGATGATTTTTACGCCGGTGCGGTCAGCGGCTTTTTGCAGGGCGTCGACGATGGAGGCGGAGTCATCAGAGATTGGAAACATCCGTCCGTCGTCTTCGGTTTTGGTTTCAACGCCACGGGAGGCAAACCACGCAATCGTGTCGCGTGGCTGGAAGCGGTGAAAGGCGCCGAGCAGTTCGCGTCCACCGCGCGGGTATTTCTTAACCAGTTCGGCGGGATCAAAGCAGGCGTGGGTGACATTGCACCGTCCGCCGCCAGAAATCTTAACTTTCGATAAAAGGTGTGGGGTGGCTTCGTACAGCGTGACCTGTCCGCGAGCACCTAATTTCTCGGCAGCTGTAATGGCGGCAAAAAAGCCTGCGGCACCGGCACCGATTACAGCCACATGTAGTTCTTCGGCCATTTATTCGTCGAAGCCAAATTGTTCTAACATGCGGGCGACAGCGACAGCGAGGTCGGGTCTCATATTGGTAGGCACGTTTTTAAAAGCTTCGGAGGCGCAGGAAAGGTAGCCGGTTTTCCGAGCGGCATCTGCCGTGCGTTGCTTCGTTTCGAGCCAGCGTTGCAGGACGGCGGCGGCTTTAGCCCAGGAGGGCCAATCGAGTTCGACCTGGTCGGCGGCCTCGGTGATTTGGCAAAGCGAACATCCCTCACCGAAAAATCTTTGCACCGCTTCGGCGTCTGATGACCCGATGGCCGCAACTAGCTTCTGAAGCTCACGCTCTTCCATGTTTAGGTTTTGTAACCAAGTACGGGAGCGAGCCACTTTTCGGCTTCGGCGACGGACCAACCTTTACGCTTAGCGTAATCTTCAACTTGGTCGCGACCTATGGCATCGACGTCGAAGTAGATGGATTGAGGGCTTCCGAAATAGAGACCTGAAACTGAGGCCGCTGGATTCATGGCGAACGATTCGGTGAGCGTGCAGCCGAGTCGGTCGGCGTTGAGCAAGCGCCAGATTTCACCTTTCTCGGTGTGTTCGGGGCAGGCGGGATAACCTGCGGCGGGGCGACGGCCTTGGTATTTTTCGTCAATCAATTCATCGACGGTTAATGCTTCTTGCGGTGCGTAGCCCCAGAGCTTGGTGCGAACCTCGCGGTGAAGCCATTCGGCGCAACCTTCGGCGAGGCGATCGGCCAAGGCTTGAATGAGAATCTGGCGGTAGGGGTCAGTCTCTTTAAAGGAGGCGGCGTACGTCTCGATTTCCTGTCCGGCGGTGACGGCAAATGCGCCGATGTGATCGCCTGGTTTGTCGGAAATTAAATCCGCAAGGGAGCGACAGGTTTTTACGGTCGGACGGGTCTGTTGGTCGCGCAGGAAGTGGAAGCGACCCAATTCTTTTTTCTGTGAAGCATCGCCGTACACGGCCACGTCATCGCCGATGCGGCGCGCGGACCACAGTCCGGCGGCGCCGCGAAGGTGGAAGCGATTTTCCTTAATGAGTAGGTCGAGCTCGCGACGGGCGTCGTCGAAAAGTTTGCGGGCTTCGGTGCCGTATTTGTCGGACTTAAAGATTTTAGGGAAGGTACCCTTGAGGCTCCAGGTGACAAAGAAAGGCGTCCAATCGATGATTTCTGCAACCGCGGCACCGTCGATGCGTTCGAAGAGGCTTACGCCTAACTTTGAGGGAGTGCGCGGAATCGCGGCGTCGATATGCAGCGGGCGCTGACGGGCTTCGTTGAGCGGAATGATAACAGCGGGCTGCTTCTTGTCGTAGGCTTCACGCAGTTCGTCTTGCTCGGCCTTAAGTTCAGTGACGTAGCTTTCGCGTTTAGCGGGATTGAGTAAATCGCTGCAGACGCCGGTGACGAGTGAGGCATCGCTCACGTGAACGACGGGTCCGGTGTAGTGCTGGGCGAGTTTGATTGCCGTGTGATCGGCTGAAGTCGTGGCACCGCCAATAAGAAGGGGCGTGGTGATACCCGCGCGTTTGAGTTCCTTGGCGACCGTGGCCATTTCTTCGAGTGAAGGCGTGATGAGTCCGGAAAGGCCGATGAAGTCGGGCTTCAGGCGTTGCGCTTCGCTGATGATTTTCTCGGTCGGCGTCATTACGCCGAGGTCGGTCACGGCGTAGTTGTTACATTGCAGTACCACGCCGACGATGTTCTTGCCGATGTCGTGCACGTCACCGCGGACAGTAGCGATGAGGAATTTGCCTTGGCTGGAGCCACCGGTTTTTTCGGCAGCCATGAAGGGCTCGAGGTGGGCCACGGCGGCTTTCATGACGCGAGCGGACTTCACCACTTGGGGAAGGAACATTTTTCCTTCGCCGAAAAGTTGACCCACCACGCGCATGCCATCCATGAGCGGGCCTTCGATGACGAGGAGCGGTCGACCTAATTCCTTTCGTGCCTCTTCGGTGTCGGCGACGATGTGTTCATCGATGCCTTTGACCAGTGCGTGTTCGATGCGTTTAGCCACGGGCAGTTGGCGCCATTCGTTTTTCTTGGACTGATCGACCTCGGTTTTGCTACCAGCGAAACGTGGGGCTGCTTCGGTGAGTCGATCGGTGGCGAACTCGTTGCGATAAAGTAGGACGTCTTCGACAAGCGTGCGAAGTTCCGGATTAATATCCGTATAGACCTCGAGCATGCCGGCGTTGACGATGGCCATGTCGAGCCCGGCCTGGATGGCGTGATAAAGGAAGGCCGAGTGCATCGCCTCGCGTACGGGATTATTGCCGCGGTAGGAGAACGAGATATTGGACAAGCCACCGGAGGTGCGGGCGCCGGGGCAGCGTTTTTTGATTTCGCGGACCGCCTCGATGAAATCGAGGGCGTAGCGATCATGTTCTTTCATGCCGGTGGCCACCGTCAGAATGTTGGCGTCGAAAATAATATCCTGGGGGTTGGTGCCTGCTTGTTCGACGAGGATTTTGTAGGCACGCTCGCAGATGCGCACTTTATCTTCGAAGGTGGCAGCCTGACCTTTTTCGTCGAAGGCCATGACGACAATTGCGGCACCATAGCGGCCGCAGAGTTTAGCGCGTCGGATGAATTCCGCTTCGCCTTCTTTGAGGGAGATAGAATTAACGATGGCCTTGCCTTGCACGCAACCCAGGCCGGCCTCGATGATCGACCAGTCGGACGAATCAATCATCACGGGCACGCGGGCGATATCAGGCTCGGTGGCGATGAGGTTGAGGAACTTGACCATCGCAGCCTGTCCATTGAGCAAGCCCGCATCGAAATTGATATCGATAATATTAGCACCCGCTTCGACCTGTTGTTTGGCGACCGCTAAAGCTTCGTGGTAATTTTCGGCTTCGATTAATTTTTTAAACTTAGGTGAACCGGCGACATTGGTGCGTTCGCCCACGTTGACGAAGGATTGGGCGCCGCCGACAACGTTGAGTGCTTCTAGTCCGGACAATCTCAGTGCAGGTCCGAGTGTAGGAATTTTGCGCGGTGGGTATTTTTCGGTGCGACGCTTGATGGCGGCAATGTGATCGGGCGTGGTGCCGCAGCAGCCGCCGAGGATATTGACGAGTCCATCGCGGGCGAAGGTTTCGAGAATCGCGGCCGTGTCTTCGGGGCCTTCAGGGAAACCCGTCGGTGAAAGTGGATTGGGCAGGCCAGCGTTCGGGTAGCACGAAACATACACATCGGATTTGCGAGAAAGCTCGTCGATGTGTGGGCGCATCTGTTCGCCACCGAGGGCGCAGTTCATCCCGATGCTAATGGGGTGCGCGTGTTGGACGGAATTCCAGAACGCTTCGGTCGTTTGACCGGTGAGGGTGCGACCGGAGGCATCGGTGATGGTGCCGGAGATCATCAGCGGCAGGCGGTAGCCACGGGCCTCGAACGCTTCGTCGATAGCGTAAAGTGCGGCTTTTAAAACGAGTGTATCAAAAACCGTTTCGCACAGAATGATATCGGCACCTGCGTCGATAAGGGCTTCGACCTGTTCGCGGTAGGAGTCGCGTACTTGAGCGAAGGTGACGTCGCGTTTGCCGGGGTCGTTGACATCGCGAGACATCGACAGTGTTTTATTGGTCGGTCCGATGGCGCCGGCGACGAAGCATTGGCGCCCCGGATTTTGGGCCATGACTTCAGCGCAGGCCTGTTTGGCGATCTTGATGGCGGCGGTATTAATTTCGCGCACCAGATGGCCCATCTTATAATCCTCCATTGCGATGGACGTACCGTTGAAGGTGTTGGATTCCACCACGTCGGCGCCCGCTTCGAGGTAAGCGCGGTGGATATTAAAAATTACTTCGGGTTTGGTTAAAACTAGGAGGTCGTTGTTGCCTTTGAGCTCACCCGGGTGATTCAGGAATTGCGTGCCGCGGTAGTCAGCCTCTTGCAGTTTCAACTGTTGAATCATGGTACCCATCGCACCGTCGAGGTAGACGATGCGTTGGCGCAAAAGCTCGGCGAATTGTTCGCCGGTTTTGGTCAAAGGTAGCCGCTGGAAGGACATCGACTTTACCGTGGGGTTATCTGGTCAAGGGTCAAGGCACAGGCGGGCCTTCCCGTGTCATTCTGGAAGGTCGGGCTTCTTACACTTTGGCAGATCTTGCGAGCGGTAGAGAACGATGCGTTTACCCTCAAATTTTTCGTCGTTCCAGAGCAAGGGGCGAAGCTCAAAAGTGAAGAATGGGTTCATGCCAGAGGCTGCCTTCTCGGTGGCGGGGTCGCCGCCTTGCCAGTAGAGGATGCCATTGGGCAGGGAGTGTTTTACCCCGTGAACGATGAGCTGTTTGGTTTGGTGGACGAACGTGCGGAGGTCGGCAACGGCTCGGCCCGTGATGAAGTCGTGTTCGTGTCGCAGTGTTTCGGCGCGGGCGTTGAGGGCTTTAGCGTTTTTGAGGCCTAGGCGTTGAATGATATCTTCCACCACCATGATTTTTTTACCCACGGAGTCGACGAGCGTGAATTCGGCCTTGGGGTAAAGCACCGCTAGGATGAGTCCGGGGAACCCGCCGCCCGTGCCGATGTCGATCACGCGTGCGCCTGGTTGGAGCTGCCAAAACTTAATGGCAGCGAGGCAGGGTGCGTAGTGGTGGCGCTCAAGGTTTTCGATGTCTTTGCGCGAAACGAGATTGATTTTGTCGTTCCACTCGCGGTGCAAGGCGGCCATCGCGGTGAGCTGTTCCCACTGGGTTTCGGTGATTTCGGGAAAGATGGGGCGAAGCTCCTGCATGAAGGAGCCGAGCGTGCGGTGATTTTTTCATGGGGCAAGGTAACATAATAATTTTTAGAGTTTCCCTCGGAGAGAAATTAGCCAAGTTGCTGGTCCATGTTTCATCACTTGGTTTTCTTCTACTTGCGGAAAGATCTGACGGCGGCTCAGCGCTCAGACTTTGAATCTAAACTTCGCGGCCTCTCGCGCGTCTCCTCCATCACTTCGTTTACGATTGGCCGTCCGGCCCCGATCGAGCGTGCGGTGGTGGATAGCAGTTATGATTTTGCGGCGATGATTCATTTTAAGGACAAGGCCGGCCATGACGCCTATCAGGTCGACCCCATGCACCTGGAGTTCGTCGCCGCCTGTAAGTCGTACTGGTCCACGGTGAAGATTTACGACTTCGAATAGGTTATTTAGTAGTTTAAGTCTTTGTAATAGAACGACTTAAGGATAAAAACCTATTGTAAGTCAGTAGGCAGTTCGGGCTTAACAATAGGTGATTGCTTGGTTAAGAATGGGGCGTGCCACCCGTTGCCCCACATGCGGACATCGATGTTTCTGACCAGAAGCATTCCTGGCATCCGTTTACGCAAATGAAGGAGTACTTGGCCAATCCGCGCGTTCACTTGGTGCGCGGTGAGGGTTGTTGGCTGGTTGATGCGGAAGGGCGACGTTACCTCGATGGCAATGCCTCGGTATGGACGAATGTGCATGGGCACAATGATCCGGACTTAAATGCTGCCTTGAAGGCTCAGCTCGCACAAGTGGCACACGTCACCTTACTGGGGATGAATCACGTGACCGCAACGGAGCTGGCCGAAGATTTGTCCGCACTGACGGACGGGAAGTTGCCCCGTTGTTTTTTCACGGACAACGGTAGCAACGCTGTAGAAGTCGCACTGAAACTTTCTTTCCAATATTGGCAGTTAATCGGTCGACCTGCGAAGCGCGGCGTCATTGCCATGACGGGTGCGTATCACGGCGATACTTTTGGCACGATGTCGGTAGGTGATCACCGCGGTTTTCACCAGCGCTTTGAGTCATGGCTGTTTGCCTCGACGAAATTTACGGCACCTGTTCATAGCGAGTGTGCGGGGTGCGTGCAGCAAACGGAGATGCAAGCATCGTTGTCCGAACTCGAAGCCATACTGAAAGCACAAGCAACTGAAACGGCGTGCTTAATTATTGAGCCTCGCGTGCAGGGTGCGGCCGGCATGATGCAGCAGCCGCAAGGCTTTATTAAAGCAGTCGAGAAGCTTTGCCGTCAGTACGATGTACACCTCATTTTAGACGAAGTGTTCACTGCGTTTGGTCGATTGGGCGCATTGACTGTAGCAGAACAAGAAGGCGTGGTGCCGGATTTTCTCTGTCTCGCGAAAGGATTAACGGCGGGTTACTTGCCGATGGGGGCGACGCTGACCTCGGAAAAAATCTACCAAGCATTTGCAGGGGAATTTTCTGAAGGCCGAACTTTTTTCCACGGACATACCTTTTCAGGGAATCCTTTGGGCTGTGCCGTCGCACGTGCCTCGCTCAAGAAATTGCGACCCATGATTGCCTCGGGTCAACTCGCGGAAAGTGCGGCGTTGCTCGGTCGCGAAATTGAAACTGCTTTCGCCGCCCATCCGCACGTGGCGCGCTACCGTCAAGTGGGTCTGACCGGTGCGATTGATTTCTGTCCCGCAAAAAGGGAACGACATTGGCCAACGGATTTGCGTGCGGGCTACAAGGTTTCTTTAGCCGCCCGTCGTCACGGCCTGATTATCCGTCCGTTGGGCGACAGCATTTTATTTGTCCCGCCGATTGCAATTAAGACGGATGAGATCCGGCACCTCATTAAAGCTGTACGATTGGCGGCGGACGAAGTTTTGCCCGCGCTCGAAGCTCACACCATTTCTTAAATAAATACCTACAACTATGCCTAACCTAACTGATGCCCGCGCCCTGTATGATTTGCCGCTGAACACCTTGATTTTCAAGGCCCAGCAGGCGCACCAAGCCCACCAAGATCCGGCCGGTGTGCAACTCTGCACCCTGAAGTCGATCAAGACCGGGGCCTGTCCCGAAGACTGTGCGTACTGTCCGCAGTCAGTGCACCACAACACGTTCGTTGAGAGCGAAGCATTGATGGAGACCGACACGATTTTGCAAGACGCGCAGCGCGCGAAGGCGGGTGGGGCGACGCGTTTTTGTATGGGTGCGGCGTGGCGTCGCGTGGCGGACGGTAAGCAATTTGATAGCGTGTTGAAAACGGTTTCGGGCGTGAAGGGACTCGGCTTAGAAGTCTGCTGTACCTTGGGCATGGTGACGGAAGCCCAGGCCACGCGTTTAAAGTCGGCCGGTTGCGATGTGTACAATCATAACCTCGACACTTCGCGTGAGCATTATTCGAAGATCATAACCACGCGCACGTACGATGACCGTCTGCAGACGCTTTCCAATGTACGCAAGGCGGGTCTCGAAGTTTGTTCGGGTGGAATCATCGGCATGGGTGAGACGGTGGATGATCGACTCAAGATGTTAGTGGAGTTGGCGAGTTTGGATCCCCAGCCTGATTCGGTGCCGATTAATGCCTTGGTCGCGGTCGAAGGAACGCCCTTAGCGGGACGAAAGTTTGTCGATTCGATTGAGTTTGTGCGTACGGTGGCTGTGGCTCGTATTCTGATGCCGAAGGCAATGGTGCGCCTCTCCGCGGGTCGGGCTAATATGTCCGATGAAACCCAGGCCCTTTGTTACTTGGCTGGGGCGAACTCGATTTTCTTGGGCGAAAAACTTTTGACCACGGGCAATCCGGACATCGAAGAAGATATGAATTTAATGAAACGTCTTGGCTTGCACCCATTGCACCCCGATGAAGCCCGACGCGTGCACCGCGGAGAAATCGCTCCCTCTTCGGCTCAAGCAGCCGCGTGGCCCAACCCCGCTGAGCTCGTCGCTGTGCAAGGCGGGGAAGATGCGTGTGAAGGTGGCGGTTGTGGCTGTTCGGCTAAGTAATTTATGGCTGTCATCTTCGTTACTGGGAGCGACACCGCCGTGGGCAAAACCCATGTTGCTGGTTTGCTGGCTCGTCGCTTGGCGAAGTCGGGTCGAGTGCAAGTAATCAAGCCAGTGGAGTCGGGTGCCGGTGTGGGCCGTCCGGCAGATGCGCCGCGCGCAGCTGGAAGCTGGGCGGAGCCACACACACTGATTTCTTTGCCGGAGCCGTTGGCGCCGTTGGCCGCAGCGGAACGAGCGGGTAAGAAACTTTCGTTGCCACGACTCTTGGATGCGTATCGCAAGTTGCCTGCAGCGAAACATCGAGTGATTGAAGGTGCGGGCGGTGTAGCGGTACCGCTGGATCCAGCGGGACTAGACTGGGCCGATTTTATTAAGGCTGTTAAACCCAGCCTTGTTGTCGTTGTGGTAGAAGACCGACTCGGGGCGATCAACCAAGCCCGCCTCGTAGTGAATTATTTAAAATCTAAAAAAATTAAGACTCCGGTGGCGGTGTGGCTCAATGCAGCGCACGCTCATCCCTCGCGTGAAGTTCTTGGCGCCAATCGTGCGGGATTGTTGAGCTCCAAGATTAAGCTCGCGGGTGAGTCGGGCTATAAAAAACAAAAGCCGATTTTTTCTTCGGCCTTATTTGAGTGAGTTCAGCTTGGCTCAGTCGTTTAACGCAGTCACTCGCCGAGCGTGAGGCTCAAGGCTTGTTGCGTCGATTGCACCCGCGGGGGAGTCGCGACGCTGAACTTAATTTAGCGGATAACGATTACTTGGCTTTATCAAAAGACTCCAGTGTCACGGCGGCGGCTGCGTTGGCATTGCAAGAATGGGGTGCTTCGTCTTCAGCATCGCCGCTGGTGAGTGGCTACACGACGTTACATGAGGCACTGGAAAAGAGATTAGCGGCGTGGCATGGTTACGGCCAGGGATTGATTTTTAATACGGGTTATGCGGCCAATGCGGCCGTGTTGGGCGGGTTGCCGCGTCCAGGCGACTTGGTTTTAGCGGATCGATTGGTGCATGCGAGTATGTTGGCGGGGATTGAATCTTCGGGGGCGAAGCTGATTCGTTTTCCGCATAACGACTTAGACGTTTTGGAAATAAAATTAGCAGAAGCTGGCAATCATGCGGGTGCGGTTTTTGTGGTCACTGAGAGCGTTTACTCCATGGACGGTGACAGCCCCGATTTAAAACGGTTAGCGGCGATGCGTGACCGTTTTGGATTTTGTTGGGTGTTAGATGAAGCTCATGCCACCGGTTGGCATGGGGCCACAGGTTCTGGCCTACAAGAGGAGCAGGGCGTCCGCGGTGCTGCAGATATTGTCGTTGGCACTTTAGGAAAAGCCTTGGGTTCACAGGGCGCCTATGTGTTGAGTCGCGAGTCAGCCGTGCGCGAGGTGCTGATTAATTTCTCGGGCGAATTGATTTATTCCACTTACCTCGCCCCCGCGGCGGCGGCGGCTGGGCTGGCGGCGATTAAACGTGCGGAGGAAATGGGGAGCGAGCGTGCGGCACTGCATGCGCTTTCGCGTGAGTGGCGCACGGCACTGGGCGTGGCAGGATTTGCGGTGCCCGTGGGGCATTCGCCTATTATCCCAATTGTACTCGGCGATGCGGTGCGCACGCTGCACTTTGCGAAAAAACTTAAAGACGCAGGCATTCGAGTTTCTGCGATTCGTCCTCCCACCGTGCCCGCGGGCACAGGTCGACTGCGCGTTTCACTGCGACGCGGCTTAACGTCTGCAGATTTAGAAAAATTTATTAAAGCGATGCAGGGGGCAGTGCTATGAAGATTGGATGGATTGGTGGCTGGGGTATTGCGCTGGACGAGATTCGTCCCCTGGCGGTGGCGCATGCGCCTGATGCCGAGCATTTAATCTTTCCGCCCGTAATGGGGGCGGCGGAGCATTTAACAAGTTGCGATCGTGTGATCGGTTGGTCGCTCGGTGCCCATTTATTGCTCGAGGCTGCGGCCCGCGGGGTGCAATTGCCAAAGCAGGTTTTGTTAATTGCCCCGTTCACTTCATTTTGTGCCGAGCATGGTAAGTGTGGAAAGGTTTCTGAAACCCAAGTGCGTTGGCTGCAGCGCTGGATGGAGAAGGAACCGTTAGCCGCACTTACAGATTTTCGTCAGCGTGCGGGATTGAGTCCGGCGGAAAGTAAGGACCTTCCGTATGAAAAAGAATACCTTTTAGCGGGGCTAAATATTTTAACCGAACCTGCCGGAATTGCTTTGGTCTCGTTTGCCCGCCAGGGCTTGCCTGCGGGGTGGGAAGCTTATGTGGGCGCCAATGATAATTTATTAAACCCAGAGGGAGTTTGCCAAGCAGTTGTCGGCTGTCAGATAATCGAAGGCGTCGGACACGA
>CANBWJ010000004.1 GCA_947373115.1 Opitutia bacterium
AAGCCAGCGATGGCTTTTTGAATTTGGTCGATCACGTTACTCATGGTTTTGTAAATTTAGGTAGAGGTTAATTATTAGGAAAGGGATTTGGCGAGGTTCGCTAAGCGCAAGGAGGCAGTGAGGTCGGTGACGTCGTCGCCGACGCGCACACGGAAGCCGCCGAGAAGTGCATCGTTGCGACGAAGCACGGGGCTGACTTTACGACCCAGCGCTTTGGTGAAGTGCGCCGCAATGGCATCCGACTCCGAAGCTGAGAGAGGGCCGGCGTGCTCGATGCGCGCTTCGCTGCGCGCGAGTTCACGACGAACGTTGGCCAAGTAAGCACGAAGCAATGGGCGCAATGTGTGTGCGGGACGCGACTTGCTTAAGGCGACTAAGACTGCACCCACACGTTCAGCGGAAACCGCGCCGCTCTCCAGGGAGAGGGCGAGAAGTTTCTTGGCTTCAGCTCGAATGGTGACAGCGGACATAGAAAATTATCGGGAGGCGAGTTGTTTGGTGGCCGCTTCGTTTAAGCGGGTGCGCTGCGCGTCATCGAGGTTTTGCTCGAGGACCTTAGCGGCGGTCTCAACCACGAGACGGGAAACTTCACCACGAACTTCGTTCATCATCTTGCGACGATCCGCCTCAATGGCTTCCGCGCCCTTGCGGGCGATTTCCGCTTGAGCGGCGGACGCTTCGGCCTTGGCGGCTTCGACGGTCTGCTTAGCGGAGTTGCGGGCTTCGGTGAGAAGCTTAGCGGCTTCATCCGAGGCTTGGGTTAAAAGTTGTTCGGCGTGCTTACGGGCGTCGGCAAGTTTTTGTTCGGCCGAAGCACGGTCGCTTTGCAATTGCTCGGCTTGACGGATGCGCTCTTCGAGCTGTCCGAGTGCAGGCTTAATGGCAAAGCGGTAAAGGACGAAGGCGAGGACGCTAAAATTGACTAACTGAGCGAGGAGGTGGGGGCCGTCGACGCCGAAGCTGCCGAAAAGTTGGATGATGGAGTCGACCGGGTTGCTCGAAGCCGCATGGGCTTCGGTGGTGGCGGCAGCGGCGTGACCGGGCTCCGCGTTAAGGAAGATTGAGAGTGAGGACATTTGATTTTAAATTAATCGGCGCTGGGAAAGAGAAGCGGCGAGCCCCCGAAGGGGCTTCGCCGCGTAGTGGTTACTTCGTGAGGAAGATCGCGTAGAACGCGACCGCTTCAGCGAGAGCCATGCCCAGAATGGACTGGACGAGGATCTTACCGGAAGCCTCAGGATTGCGACCGACGGATTCTACTGCCTTGGCACCAACTAAGCCTACGCCAATTGCGGCGGCGAAACAGCCGATGGCGGCAGGGAGTGAACCAGTGATTTCAGCGATGATCATGTTGTTGTGTTTTTGGTTTTTTCTCAACGCACCGCTTGGGGGATTCCCAGCAAGTCATACGCCTTGAAAGTAAATTAATGGGCGTGTTCGTCGTCGGCGTGGCCGCCTTCGTGGTTACAGATGAGGCCGATGTAGACGGCCGAGAGGAGGGTGAAAACGAAAGCCTGGATGAGTCCGACCAGCACTTCGAGTAAGCCGGCCAAGGCGGGGACGACGTAGGGGGCGATGCCGCCGAGCGAGTGAATGAGGTTTTCGCCGCCGAAGACGTTGCCGTAGAGACGGAACGAAAGTGAAATAAGGCGGAAAGCGATGGAGACCATTTCGATACCACCGACGCCCAAGAAAATAAAGCTGAGCATAATCCACATCGGCCAGCCCACTTCTTTGCGGTCGGATTTATTACCAAACAAATCGAAGATTAAAACCTTCACGCCTGCGTAACGCAGCACGAAGTAAGTCCACGCCAAGAAAGAGACGATGGAAAGGGCGAGCGTGGTATTAAGGTCCGACGTCGCTGGGCGAATCGCATCGAGCCAATGGCCACCGTCGTTGTACTTTAAGGTGCCAACTCCAGGGAGTAGACCGCTCCAGTTCATCAACAGAATGAAAACGAAAAAACCGCAGAGCGTGGGGAAGACTTTACCAATCATGCTCTTGCCAACAATCGGCTCGAGGGCGCTGCGCAGCCCCGAGGCCATATCTTCCACCAGGGCTTGGCCCTTGGAAGGAACAATCTTGGGCGTGCCGACTAACAGTCGCACCGCGATAATAATGAGCACGGCGATGATCCAAGTCGTCAGCACCGAGTTCGATACGGGGAAGCCGCCAATTTCGAAAAGGTTTTCGGCTTTTTGGCTGACACCTTCATTCGCAAAAACGAACGCTGGGGCAAAAATAGAGAGTAAAAGGGCGAGGCGCATTAGACGCAGGAAGGTAGGTGTGAATGAAACCGAGCAAATAGGTCAACCCTACGCTCTCCCCCGACCCACGAGTTAGGCCACTACCCCCATTCCTATTAGATTCTCTAATCTTAAGACCGGTCAGGGACTAAGCCGCTTAATGTCCCACGTTTTGCCAACCAAAGTGTATAAAAAGCGGTCGTGCAGGCGGTTAAGTCGGCCCTGCCAAAACTCATAGGAATCAGGAATTAAGTGGTATCCGCCCCAATTTTCGGGCTTGGGTACCGCGCCTTCAGAGTATTTTGCCTTAAGTTCCGCTAATCGGGCCTCCAGGGTACCTCGATCCGGGATGACCTCGCTCTGCTCGGACGCCAAGGCGCCCAGCTGACTACCGTACGGCCTCTTGGCAAAATAGGTGGCGGACTCTTGTTCAGAAGTCTTTATCACTCTACCACTTACGTGGATTTGACGCTCCAAGCCATACCAGGGGAAAAGTAACGAGGCCCGGGGTTCATGATCGAGCTGGGCGCCCTTGCGACTGTGATAATTCGTAAAGAAGGTGAGGCCGCGTTCATCCGCCGCCTTTAATAAGACAGTACGAGCATGGGGGGCTCCGGCAGCATCCACCGTACTTAAGACCATCGCATTAGGCTCGATGATGCCATCGGACTTCGCCTGCGCAAACCAGGCTTTGAATTGGGCCAAGGGACAGGGCAGCAGCTCGTCGCGGTCGAGTCCGTGCGTCGCATACTCCTTACGGTGGTCCGATAAATCCATGAGCCCGAAAATACCGAAGCCGCGTCTACGTGCAAGCGTTTGCCGCCCTTCCCTCTCGCTTCTTCGGGTGAGCCAAACAAATTAGGCGGGCGTGAACTTAGTTTTGCTCACCGAAAAAGAATTGGTCGATGGCCTCGCCCTCGAAGACGCGCGCTCCGTTCACCTGCTCAACACCGTCGGTCTTAAGGTGGGGGCGAGTTTTCATCTTGGAATTAAGAATGCCCGGCGCGGACTGGCGATCATCACCTCAACGCAGCCACGGCTTACCTTCACTGTAAAGTTTGAGGACGTGGTCCAAAAAAGATTTCCTCTCACGATCATCGTCGGGCTCCCCCGCCCCCAGACCGCCAAAAAAGTTTTGCACGATCTCGCGAGCGTCGGGGTAGATAAAATTATTTTCTTCGATACGGAGAAAGGCGACGCGGGTTATGCAACGAGTTCCCTTTGGAAAGACGGCGAGTGGACTGAGCACATTGATAAGGGCGCCGAGCAAGCTTGCTCCGCTCATGTTCCTGAGGTCATCCGCTGTGCAACTTTAACTGAAGCCTTGGCAAATATTGACGCTGCCACTTGGAAGGTCGCGCTGGATCCATACGAGGCATCGCATGCACTGGGAGAAGGCACGCCCGCTGCACGTCGCGCTGTGCTGGCAATTGGACCTGAACGTGGCTGGTCGGCTGCCGAACGTGCGCTCTTATTAAAAAATAATTTTGATCTCCGTCATCTCGGCGACCGCATCTTGCGCGTAGAAAGTGCCGCCCTCGCCGGCAGCATGATTGTGCTCTCCCAATTAAAGGTCTGGGAAAAGCATCGCCCTCTCGCTCCTTAACTTAAGTGCGAACGAGAATCGAGGCCGCTGGCTGACCTTTTCCTTTTCCGATAATCTTTTTAAGTTTCCAGCCCGCCGGTACGGGAACCTCAAAACCTCCGGGTGCTTCTAAGATCACCCGCGCATCGTCCGATACATTTGCATAAGAAACAGCGGCTTGAGCAATGTCTTCGGCTTTGGTTTCCCATAGTTCCCAGGGAGGATCAGCGAAAACAATATCGAAGGTTTCATCCAGCTTTACGGGCTTTGTTGCGTCGCCCGTAATCACTTTAAGGGGTAAGGCGGGCAGCTGCATCGACTTCGCCACGGCCTGGGCGTTCGCGTCGAGTTCACTGCCTGCTCGGAGATCGACACAAACGGCCGACTTCGCGCCGCGACTTAAAGACTCGAGCGCATACGCACCTGTGCCCGCAAAAAGATCCAGCACCGTGGCGTTGGGAATGAATGCTGCCAGTGAACTGAAAACGGCTTCGCGAATGTAATCGGTGGCGGGGCGGACGCCCCCCTTGGAGGGAACGCGCAATTGAATGCCGCGTGCAATGCCGCCCGTGATGCGCATGGGGTTAAATTTCGCTATCGCCGAAGAAGGTCAACGGCGTTCCGCACCGAGCTTCTGTTTACTAGGCGACCAACAAGTGGTTCGTCCGCCGATCACCGTGCGCTTCAATTCTTGTTTAGACTGCGGACATTTTCCGCCATCGCTCCAGCGGTGATTAAACAACCACGTGCGTGGAGGGTCGGACCAATCCTTGCCAATGACGCGCATCGCATCGGCGCAAACTTTCTTAAGGGTCGCATGTAATTTCTTGGTCGCGGCTGGACCAAAATTTCCCGCCATTGCGGCTGGGTGAAAGCCTGCACGCCACAAAACTTCGTCGGCCATCCAATTGCCAATGCCCGGAAAGCGCTCCTGCATGAGTAACACGGACTTTATGGGGGCACGAGCACGACGCTTGAGAAACGCCTCGACCGCCGACACGGTAAAATCTTTCGAGAGAATGGGTGGCGCGATTTTTGCCCACCAATCGGGCACGCCTTCGCCCTGGTAAAATTGCACGCGGCCAAATTGTCGGGGGTCGACAAAGAATAGATTCTTTCCGCCCGACATCTTAATGACGAAATGATCGTAGGGCGTGGGTGCACGCCGATCGTCGCCCCACTCAAGTCGGCCCGTCATGCCCAAATGCAAGCCAACCCAAATACCGTTACTGAAGCGGAATGCCATTTGCTTGGCCGCAGCATGCGAAGAGTAAAACGTCGCGCCCTTGAGCAGTCGGCTAATCTTCGCCGTGTTCAGTCCGCGATTCACACGGGCGGCCTTGTGCCAGCTCACCCCTGAGACTTTCTTGCCAATGCCCACGTCCCACTGTCGGCGGAAATATTCAACTTCGGCTAATTCGGGCATGGGCGGCTTTAATTAATCCATGGTTGAGCCTGTGACATTCTCTTACAAGGTGGATTTATGTCCGCGGCCCCCGCTCTACCCTTCAAAATCAGCGTCCTCGTTTTTATCCACGATGACGCAGGAAAGCTTTTACTCATTCAACGCACCAAGGCCCCCAACCAGGGGTGCTGGAGTCCGGTCGGCGGAAAATTAGAAACCGCCGAAGGCGAATCACCCTTTGAGTGCGCGGTGCGCGAAGTGGCCGAAGAGACCAATCACGCCATCACGACTTCTGATCTTCACCTCTTCGGTATGGTTTCGGAAAAAGGCTATGAGGGGCAGGCGCATTGGCTCATGTTCCTCTTCGATTGTCGTAAACCCCTACATAAAATTCCGACAACCATCGACGAAGGGCATTTCAAATTCTTTTCGCGTGAAGAAATTAACGGTATTCAAATTCCTGCCTCTGACACCACCATCATCTGGCCGATTTATGATCAGCACCGTCGTGGCTTCATTGCGTACCGTGCCGAGTGTCATCCTGGAGCGCCGCTGCAAATGACCATTGAAGAATCGAGTCAGCGACCTAACCTCGATTGAACGATGGACGACGCTGGCTTTACGGGAGAATTTAAACGCACTAATCGTAAACCCACTTTTGCCATCGGTGAAGCGTTGCGCGAATACTTGGCACGCGAAGGCCGCGAAGTCGCCCTGCCCGTCACGTACGCCGACCTTCGTGCCTACTCCGAAGCGATTCCCTTATTAGACCGCGGCAAAGATACGCTTTGGGAAACAGTCACCTACCCGCCTGATGTGATGGCCAAGCTCTCGCAAGGGTTACTCGAGATTTATGCCCTCTTGCGCGGCGAAGGCGGCATGCGTGTGTTCCGCCACGTCTACGTCGACCGTGTTGATTTCTGCTCCTTCGGCAATTCGCAGCCCTTCCGCATCCGCATCGTCAATGCGACGAATGAAAATCACGATTACTTTTATATTAAGACCGGTGATGCCTCGCGGGTTTGCGGACTCGAGCTCGAGCACCTTCTCTCGCCGAATCGCATCCACTACCTCACGGGCGGCGAATCTCTGGTCGAAGAACACGTCACCGGCATTCCGGGCGACGTTTTTGCAGAAAAGTGGCTAGCCGCCGACGGACACCACCCCGTGCGCCTGGCCAAGGAGCTTATAAAATTTGAGGAGCGCTGCCTGGTTCGCCTCTTGGGCGACATGCGGGCCTATAATTTCGTGGTCGCCGTAACACCCGACTTCGACGCCACCGCGATCCGCGTCCGGGCCATGGATTTCGACCAACAATCCTACGATGGACGTCTGAGGTTCTATCTACCAGGATCATTTAAGGAAAATCGGCCCTTCACCGAACTCTGCCGCCAACACATCAACGCCGATTCGGCCGCCCAGTATCGCCGAGAAGAGCGCTCCCTTATTCACCGTCGATTATTAGCCGCCCCAGATCGGGTGCACGATCTCCTCCAGGCCATGGAGTCTAATTTATTATCTACCCCAGAGAAAGCACTCGAGCTGGCGGAGGGTTTAGCCGATTATCACCAAGACCCCGCCTTCCGCAAGCATTCAACGATGGCGGGGTTAATTGCAGAAAGTTTGGCCCGTTTGGATAGAATCTTGCGCACTTAAAAGAGTAAGCGCTGGACAGGAAGCGCGCTAAGCAGGCAAACTCTGAAGCCTGCGATGAGCGACTCTTTAAGGCACGAATGTGGCATTGCCCTGGTCCGACTGACTAAGGACCTCAAGTGGTATCAAGAAAAGTACGGCACGGCCTTACACGGGTTCAATCAACTGTTCCTCTTAATGGAGAAGCAGCACAACCGCGGCCAAGATGGCGCAGGGATTGGCAGTGTGAAAATTGGTGCCGAAAACGGTGAAGCATTTTTATTCCGCGACCGGGAAATCGGCGCCCAGGGCCTGACCCAAATTTTTACCCGTCAGATTAAAGCTTACTCTGATATGGTACGCGAAGCGACCATCGTCCCCGAATTTCCCGAAACCGTTAAGCGCTACTTCGATTTCGGCGGCGAGCTCTTGCTCGGACATCTGCGTTACGGCACGTCGGGTAATTTTGATTCCGTTTCCTGCCACCCCTACGCACGTAAATCCATTTGGCCGACCCGTAACCTGTTAGTCGCGGGCAATTTCAATCTCACCAACACGCCCGCCCTGAATGCCTCGCTGACGGAGCGTGGCGCGCACGTGATTTATTCAACGGATACGCAATCCATTCTCGAAGAGATCGGCTTCTGGCTCGATGAAGAACACGATCGCCTGTTTAAGGCGTTTCGCGATCAAGGCCTTGAGGGCACGGCAGTCCAAAAAGAAATTTCTAAGCACCTCGATGTAGGCAATGTGCTACGCAAAGCTGCTAAAAACTGGGATGGCGGTTACGCCATCGCTGGCCTAGTCGGCAACGGCGACGCCTTTGTCGTACGCGACCCCAACGGCATTCGCCCCGCTTGGTATGTGAAGACCGATGATTTAATTGCCGTCGCCTCCGAACGAGTGGCGCTAATGACCATTGTGGGCGTTAACCAGGAAGACGTGAAAGAAGTTCCGCCGGGTGCAGCCTTAATTATTAAGGCCGACGGCCGACATGTCATTGAGCCCATCCACACGCCTGGAAAGAAACTCCATTGCTCATTCGAACGGATTTATTTCTCGCGCGGTAACGACCCTGAAATTTATGCCGAGCGTAAAGCCCTTGGTGCGGCTCTCGCCAACGATGTTCTGGAATTAATTAAAGAGGACCATGATCGCGCGGTCTTCTCTTATATTCCTAACACGGCTGAAATCGCCTGGTACGGCTTAATGGAGGAGCTCCGCCGTCGCCGTCGCGTCCAAGTGCGTAACAAATTAGCCGAAGCCTTGCGGGCAGGTAATTTAGATGAAGCTGCCATTGATCGTCTGGTTTTAGGTGGCTGGCCACGTGGCGAAAAAGTCGCCCATAAAGACGTCAAACTCCGCACCTTTATCTCACAGGAGAAAAACCGCATGCAGATGGCCTCGCACGTGTACGATATTTCGTATGGCACCGTGCGCGAGGGCGATACCTTGGTGTGCGTCGATGATTCGATTGTGCGCGGCACCACGCTGCGTCAGTCCATTCTGCGCATCTTGGCCCGTCCGAATCCGAAGCGGATTGTTATCGCCTCAACCGCTCCGCAAATTCGCTACCCCGATTGTTACGGCATTGATATGTCGGAGATGGGCAAATTCATCGCCTTCCAAGCCGCCGTGGCCCTCTGCAAAGAACGGGGCATGAATGACCTCTTGCGCGATGTTTACGAAGATTGTTTGGCGCAGGCCAAGGGCCCCGCCAGTGAGATGAAGAATCATGTGAAGCGTATCTACGATGCGTTCACCGCCCAAGAAATCGCCGTGAAGGCCGCCGAATTGGTTTACCCTCACAAGTCGGTCTGGAAGGGCGAACTCGTGATTGTATTCCAAAAAATTGAGTCCCTACACAAGGCCTGTCCACAAAGTCTGGGTGATTGGTATTTCACAGGCAACTACCCGACGCCCGGGGGTTACGGCGTGCTCAACCAGGCCTACATTAATTACTGGGAAAAGCGCGAAGGCCGCGCCTATTAATTAAGAGTAGAGTCGGAACGGTGCCGTGCGAGTGCGGAACGCCGCAGATTGAGCGTCCCACTTGGCCAGCCATGCGCCGACATCAATCGCGGCACCCTTCGTCTTTAATTCCTCGTAGAGTGCCTCGCTGCCGACGTGTTTAATAAAGAGGTCGCGCTCCGTGTTGGTGGCCTTTGCAAATGGGTTGGTCGCACTCCAGGCGCAACACTGACGCATCATATAAAGTGAAAGCGCCGAGGGTTTTAATTTATTCCAATCGCTCACCTGGGTGTAAACGCCTTGCGTGCCATCGGACATCACCATGGGTTTTAATTGGAGACCAGGCACCGTATTGCCGAGCGTGCTAATTAAATCGGCGGAACGTTTGCGGCTATATTTCAGGAAACGGAAATGCATCTGGTTGCCAAAGCTGTGGCTGAAGTCGCCGATAATACAGCCCAACCCAACCATCGCATAGCCGAGGGTCGCCTGTGGCGAGGGCACGCGCGGAGAGGTGGGCACCCAAGTTAAACCGGTTTGGTCCCAGGTCATGTTGCGGCGCCAGCCACGCATGCTGACGACCTCCAGCTTGCCGCGCGCTCGTTGCGCTTCAGAAATTTCTAAGACGCCCGGTGTCGCCGCCGCCCAGCGTGCAATTTCGCCAATGGTTAAGCCGTGCACGTAGGGCATTTCGTACGCCCCCACATAACTTCGGCGGGCGCGGTCAATAAATGGCCCGTCTACTTTTTCGCCGCCCAGTGGGTTGGGGCGATCGAGGACGATTACTTTAATTGGACGTTCTAAAGAGAAGCATGCTTCGATCACGTAGCGCATGCAGCTGATGTAGGTGTAGGAGCGTGAACCGATGTCTTGAAAATCAATCACGACCACGTCGAGGTCGGCCAGCATCGCGGGTGTCGGGCGACGGGTAGCACCGTATAAAGAATAAATCGGCAAACCAGTCCGAGCATCGCGCGCGTTTTTAACGACTACTTCCGCGGCGGCATTGCCGTCGATACCGTGTTCAGGGCCAAATAATTTAGTGAGCTTTACGCCGGGTGCACCGGCTAAAACATCAACTGTGCGAGCGCCCGCTCCGTTAACGCCCGCCTTATGTGTCACCAAGCCACAACGCATTCCTTTAAGCGGTGCAAACCCATCGGCGGCCAAAGCATCGATGCCGAGCATGACTTTGGTGCCTTGAAATTCTTTGTTGGTGGGCTGTGGTCCGCTTGAGCTTGCCACGCTTCCGCCGCCTCCTGCTGGACCCGAGGCACAGCCAGGAATTAAAGCGGCACTAAGTGTCGCCAAGGCGGTGAGACGAAAAAATTCGCGGCGTTCCATATTCTAAGTACCCATTTATCTTTCGGTTAAATCGCGAAGGTTCAAACGACTTTTCGTTTTATTATAAGAATAGTAAATTCGATTTGCCGAGGGGCACCATCCATCGCACCGTACGCCATGCGCGTCGCACTCTTAGGATCAGGCCGAGGCTCGAATGCCGAGGCCGTGTTGCGCGCCCAAAAGGACGGGCGACTGAGCAAAGCCGAGGTCGTCGGTATTTATTGCGACATCCCAACGGCGCCCATGCTACAACTAGGGCCTAAGTTTGGTGTGCCTGCCTTTTATTTAGACCCTGGACCCTTTAAGACGAAGTTCTCTCCTGAACAGGAAGCCTTTTGGGCCGACACTTTAAAACAGCACCGGGTCGACCTCGTTGTCCTCGCGGGATTCATGCGCGTCGTAAAGGCGCCGCTCTTGGAGCCTTTTGCCGGACGAATTATCAACCTTCACCCCACGCTACTGCCTGAATTCCCAGGCCTAGATGGCATCGGACAAACCTGGCGGGCCAATGTCCCTGAAGGTGGTTGTACGGTGCATTGGGTGACGGCTGAAGTCGATGGCGGCAAACACCTCGGGCAAGCTCGCGTGACGCGTGAAGCCTCCGACAGCCTGGAGTCGTTCGCTCAAAAAATTCATCAGGCCGAACACGCCCTACTGCCGAAGGTGATCGCTGAATTAGCTCAAAAGTTTCCGCAACTATGATCGAGTTACGCTGCCCCATCCATGAAGACCTCGTTCAGCCGATGGAGGACCATTTTTGCGAACTAACGCGGTCATCTTGGATGCTCTTTCATGAGGGTCCGGGTAAGCCGCATTTTGTGATGGGCTATTTTGAGACGAAACCTGAGGCCGATGCGGCGTGGGCGGGATTGCGTAAGGCGTTTAAAAAACTCCCGGAGCATTATGAATCGACCACCCTCGAGGATAAGGATTGGAAAGAAGCCTATAAGGAACATTTGAAGCCGTGGAATCAGGGGCGCCTACATTGGGTGCCCGCCTGGATGCGCGGTAAGCACCCCGTCCCAGCGGATGCCGCGGTGATTTGGTTTGATGCGGGTTTGGCCTTTGGCACCGGCGATCACCCCACCACGCGCCTCTGCGCTATTCGCTTAATGGATTTTTTGGAAATACAGGCGGCGGAAAAAACTTCCGTCATCGATGCGGGCTGCGGTTCTGGAATCCTAGCCCTATCCGCGGTGCAATTAGGGTGTGGTAAGGTAAATGGTTTTGATCGCGACCCTGAATCTGTGCGCGTGAGTCTGGCCAACCGTGCCGACAACGGTATCGCCGAAAATAAAGTTTCTTTTTATCACGCGGGGCTCGAAGAAGGTTTTAAATTAACTGGGCCTGCCGATGTCGTACTCGCCAATATTATCAGTGATGTCCTTTGCATTTACGCCGATGATTTAATCGCCGCCGTCAACCCAGGTGGCGTTTTGGCGCTCAGTGGAATCTTGGCAAAAGAACAAGCGGCCGTGCTGGCACACTTTGAGGCCAAGTGCGCCGCCGCATGGGGCACGGTGAAAGTCGACGGACGGGTCATGGGCGAGTGGAGTGACGTGGCCTTGTTTCGCCGCTAAATAGTTGGGCGGGGCTTGCCATTAATCCTTCCCTACGTTCGCTCGGCATATGCATTCGTCGAACCTCCGCGGAATCCGCTACGCCCGATGGGCGAGCTACCTCTTTGCGGCCGTTATCTTTTTCTTAGCGATTTTAGAATTAAACGGCGGGCTTAACCTCGGCTTTGTACATTTCCCTCCGCGCTGGAAGCCGGCCGATGTAACGTTCCCCTTGGCACTGCACATGGAGTGCGGTTTCTTTATTTTCTACGCTGCACTCATCGCCCTGCCGTGGGAAAAAATTCAGTCGGACACGACGTGGAGAAAATTATTTGCCGTTCTTTGTGTGGTGTCCGTGGTTTTTGCATTCGCCATGATCTCGGAAGTAATGGCGAAAAACTACGTGGCCTCGGCGGCGAAGACTAAAGCACGCCTGCCGGTGTTTCAGGCCATTCTCCTTTTTAGCGCCCTCGGACAGATTCCTGCGCTGCTCTTCGTGCGTCGTCCTGAGCTGCTCGATTAATTACTTCGAAAGCGTCACAAACAGGGCTTCCGCTTTTTGGAGCGCATCCTCTAAGGTGTCCGCCGTAACGGTGAGGTGCCCCATCTTTCGTCCGGGCGCAGCTTGACCTTTATCATACAAGTGAAGTTTGGCGGCTGGTTCCTTTAACACCGTCGCCCAATCCGGGGTCTGTCCATTACGCCACAGGTCGCCCAATAAATTAAGCATCACCGAAGGTTTTAACATGCGGGTCCCGCCGAGCGGTAAGCCGCAGACCGCGCGAATATGTTGTTCAAACTGACTGGTCTCATTCGCGTCAAAGGTTTGGTGGCCGCTATTGTGTGGGCGGGGGGCTAATTCATTCACGATGATGCGGCCGTCTTGGACAAACATTTCGACGGCCATCAAACCCACGAGTTTAATCTGTGCGGCAATCTTAAGGGCGAGTGCTTGAGCCTCGCGGTGCGTCGCTTCGCTGATGCGGGCCGGCGAAAGCGAGAGGTGTAAAATATGATTACGGTGAATATTTTCCGCCGGATCATACACGGCGGTGCGACCGTCTTCGGTGCGGGCTACGATGACCGAGATCTCGAGTTGAAAGGGAACCCACGCCTCGAGAACGCCGATGCCGTCTCCGATTTTTTCCCACACCTCTTCGAGATTGGTTTGTGCATTGGGAATTTTTACCTGGCCTTTACCGTCGTAGCCAAAGTCGGCGGTCTTCAACACGCAAGGTGTGCCGATTTGTTTTACGGCGGCCGTTAATTCTTCGAGCGAGGAAACGACGGCGAAGTTTGCACAGGGAATCCCTTGGGCCTTCAGAAACTCTTTTTCGCGGCGGCGATTTTGGCAAATTGCCAAGACCTCAGCCGAGGGGTGGCACGGCACCAGGGTGTTCACTTGGGTCACGGTGGCGGGCGGAATATTCTCGAACTCTAACGTCACTCGTCCGCAACCGTCGGCAAAAGATTTGAGCGCTTTAACGTCGGACCATGCGGCCGTCGTGTGCTGATCGGAGACCGCCGCGGCGCAAGCATGGGCTGCGGGGTCGAACGTTTTTACCTTATAGCCCATTCGCCGAGCCGCGATGGCCGACATCCGGCCGAGTTGGCCGCCGCCTAAAATTCCAATTGTTCCTCCCGGCAATAGTGGTGCGGACATGGATTATTTTTTCTTTTTAAAACTAGGCCGCGGGTTTTTCAAAACTGCCTGCGTTTGCTTCGTACGGAATTTCGCGAGCTGGCTTGCCACTTTTTTATCAGTCAGGCCCAAAATGGCGGCGGCGGCCAATGCCGCGTTGATTGCGCCCGCTCGTCCAATCGCAAAAGTGTGCACGGGAATACCCGCCGGCATTTGCACGATGGATAAAAGCGAGTCGATGCCGTCGAGTGCTTTAGATTGCACGGGCACTCCCATCACGGGCAAAAGGGTCATGGCTGCCGCCATTCCCGGCAAGTGGGCGGCACCACCTGCGCCGGCGATGATGACTTTAAGTCCGCGCGCCTGGGCGCTCAGGGCATAATCTTTTAACTTCAGGGGCGTGCGGTGAGCGCTGACCACTTCGGCTTCGAAAGTGACCCCAAGAAGTTTGAGGGTGTCGGCCGCATGAACCATCGTCTCCCAGTCAGACTGCGAGCCCATGATGATGCCCACGGAAACGCTGGATTTTGTTTTTTTCGCCATGGGGCTAACATGAAGGACGGTTGCCCAACTGTGAAGCCCGAAGCACAAAAACTAGTCGAGGTAAGGGACGTACTCGGGGACTAATTGCTTAATCCCCTGCTTGCACTGCTCTTTCTCCATGGGGATAAGGCTGCGCACAGACTCCACAAATTTGGGCAGTAACTCAAAGGGCAACGGCGGGGCCACAAAGCGGAAAATGCGCTCGTGTGACGTTTCTAAATACTGCTCCCCGTGATGCTGGAGCTCCTCAATCATCTTCTCGCCTGGACGCAGGCCGGTGATTTTGATTTCGATATCAATATCGGGACGGAGGCCACTCAGCTCAATAAGCTGACGGGCCAGATCCACGATCTTCATCGGCTTACCCATTTCTAGAACGAGGATGTCGCCACCTCGCCCTTGACTGGCGCTTTGCAAGACTAGGCCCACTGCCTCGGGGATCGTCATGAAGTATCTTTGGACGTCGGGGTGCGTGACGGTCACGGGGCCGCCGGCGGCAATTTGTTTTTTAAACATCGGAATCACCGATCCCGATGAGCCTAAAACATTGCCAAAGCGTACGGCGATGAACCGGGTTAAATTTCCTGGGCGGGTCTGCTGAGATTGAACAATAATTTCCGCTAAGCGTTTCGATGCGCCCATCACGTTGGTGGGGTTGATTGCCTTGTCGGTGGATATCAGGACGAACTCTTTCACCTTATGAAGTGAAGCCAGCTCCGCGACATTAGCGGTGCCCAAAGTATTATTCTTCAAGGCCTCCCCGGGCTGCGACTCCATCATGGGCACGTGCTTGTGAGCCGCGGCGTGTAAAACGAGGTCGGGCTTAAAACGCATGAACACGCCCTCCATCCGAGCCCGGTCTTTGACATCCGCAATTATCGGCGTCACCAAGGCACCTGCGCCCGCGGCAATTAATTCCTGTTCTGTTTGGTAAAGTAATACCTCACATTGGTCTAAAATGATGAGTCGCTGGGGTTGGCGTTGTGCAATCTGGCGACAAATCTCTTGACCGATACTACCGCCAGCACCGGTGACGAGTACCGTTCGGCTCCCCACCATTTCCGCAATCGCCGCATCGTCCAACTTAGCTGGATCGCGGCCCAATAAATCCTCAACTGAGACCGATCGTAAATCGGTCGCACGCACACGGCCGCTGGCTAAATCAGCGTTGGAAGGTAAAACGAGTACACTTAAACCATTTTGCATGGCGAGGGTGCTGATTTCTTTAACGCGGCGCACGGAATGGACTGGCAGGGCCAAAATGAGCTCGGTGACGCCGTAGCGTGCTACCAAATTAGGAATCATTTTTTCCCCACCCACAATGGTCAGACCATGAACTTCCAGGCCTTGCTTTTCCGTGGCGTCATCTAGGATGCAGACCGGTTTTAGACCATGGCCGCGCTTGGAAAGTAAATCAACGATCAGCTGTTCACC
The DNA here is from genome assembly GCA_947373115.1 of Opitutia bacterium. Classification (GTDB taxonomy): domain Bacteria; phylum Verrucomicrobiota; class Verrucomicrobiia; order Opitutales; family UBA953; genus UBA953. The sequence continues at coordinate 15,365 of CANBWJ010000004.1, forward strand.
GACTTTACCAGCGCCGTAAACGGCAATTCTTTTAGTGGGTGCAGTCGTGGTAATATTGGCGCCCGACCATTTGTCTCGTAGGGTGCGCACCAAAACGCGAAAGCCCACAAACATTAAAGCGCTTAAATTAAAATCTACCAAAACGACGCTTCGTGGTAAGAGGAAAGCCGAATGCTGGAACGAAGTGGGGCTGACTAAAATAAAAATTAATAACGACGATCCAAAGATTGCGACCATCATCCGGGTCGCATCGTAAAATCTAAAATAGTAAATTACCCCACGAAATTGGCCGCAAAGCCAAAGCATTGTTAACTTAATGACCAAAAAGGTCAGAAAAATATTCGCGGTCGGTCGCTCGCTCATTTCGCCACCATAGAAACGGATGTGGTAGCTCAACCATAGGCTTAAGGTCGTTAGTCCGCCGTAACTAAAAAAGTACACCGCTAAGCGTCGGAATTGTTTCGCCAGAGAGGGCCTGGTTTTCGGGCTCATGGGTAAAAATTATTCGATAATAAAACGGAAACCAAGGGTGCGGCTTCGTTCTTTTTTAGGGGCTTGGCGCTGGGGTAAACCGGCCGTTGGAACCCAGTTAACATTACCCCCCACAACGGTGGCAACACTTGTGTTCGCACCAGACTCAATCCATTCCTCTACGTTGCCAATGATATCGTAAAATCCTTGGGCATTGGGTTGGCTCGTTGCAGTATCCATGACGGTCAATCCATCCGTTGAATCAAAGGTCCATGCCCCTTGGCGGCTAGGGGGCTGAGATAAATCTCCCGCGGCTAGTTTAATTTCTGCGAGCGTCGGCAGTCGAGCGGTACGGCCGGTTAACCACGAAATCTCCCGACAAAAGGCGGTGGCTTCTTCATAGGAAACGGATTCGACCGGGGCGGTGCCGCGCACCATGGCGCTGGGATTTTTGCCGTGCACCAGTGAGTAAAACGATTGCGCGACCTCGTGCTTGAGCATCTGTTGTTTGGGGGTGCCAGGAACGGGAAGTAAGAGGCGATCAAGCAAAGGGAGGATGACGCGCACGGTGCCTTCGTGTTTCGCAATATAATCCACTTCTTGCACGGCCGCATTCGTTGCAGGGTAAAGCCCGGGGCTAACGGCTTCTAATTTATTCATCCGCTCTAAAAGCGTGCGCGCTTTGTCGGTGGCTGCATCAATTTGCTTGGCCCGCAACATTTGGCGTAGGCTGCTTAATTCATTAGCAATCACTTCGGTTTCGGGGCGGTACCTCGCCATGTTGCGGCGCTTCACTATTTCTCCCTCATACGTCCGACTCGCGTATTGGCTCTGGGGGAATTGCGCAATTATTTTGCCAATTTGTCGCAAGGCCTCGTCCCATTGAACGGTCGCCTTTACCCAATCGTTTTCCGCCTCGAAAGCTTGAGCTTCCTTTTCGATTTTGGCGAGCGACACCTGTAGCGGGTATGACCGAACCGTCTCCAACCGAGCATTAAGTTTATCTAGGCGATTGAATTCCGTGTTTAAAACGTCGCGGTATTTTTCCGTAAACTCGCGCTCGAGCCGAATCGACTCTTTGAAACAATCTTCCGCTTCCGCAAGATTCTGCTCTTTAAAAAAGCCCTCGGCCTGCGCCTCAAGCGCACGGGTCTTTTTCCATAGTGGCTCGGCTTCCATGCGGCGGATGCGTGTATCCAACTGGGTGATTTTCCCAGGGTTACCTAATCCTGAGTTATACCATTTCTTCTCGATTTCTTTTTCCGCTTCGAGGGCTTTCTTTAACTCAATTTGCGCCATTCCAATTGATTGCTCGTTTTCTTTTTCGGCCTGCACTTCTGCTTTTCGTGCCGTCGCTCGAAGTCTTTCCGCGTGGACGATGTGCTGTCTTCGGCGAAGCTCAGTAAGACGCGTCGTTTGTTCGTTATCGGTCGGCTCAAGTTCCGTGTACCTTTCTAAAGATTTGACGGCTTCGTCTAATAATTCGACATCGGCATCTGCGAGCTCGGGCTTACTGAGCTTGAGCTCCTCAAAGGCATCTTCCTTTTTCAGTGAAATTTCTTTCAGGGCGACCACTTCGGTGGAACTGATCCGGCTACCCCCTCGACTGCTGCGCTGACGCTCCCTAATATAGAGGGCGGCGAGGGCGGAAATAAATAGTAACAACCCTGTCGTAATAACGATGAGGGTAAGTGAAGAAAATCGCCCTGTCCCCTTGGTGATGCGACGCTCCCCCGGGGGTCGCGGCGCCTGGTGTTCAAATCGCATTGGGTTAGGTGTGGGTGGCTGAGACATGACTGGCGGTTGACTCTCTGACGTCTGTTGGTGTTTTATTATTTTAATAGTTTCCCACCGTTAACCTTCGAGTATAGACCATTCTTTTAAGAAATGTCCCGCTTTAATCGTATTGCCGTTATTGGTGCCGGCCTCATTGGAGGCTCGGTTCTGCTGGCTTTATTACGTCGTAAAAGCGGCCAAACGCTTACCGGATGGTCTCATTCTAGAAAGTCGCGGGACTTGCTAGGGGGCTTCACTGGGGTCGACGTCTTTGAAACAGCCAAGGAGGCAGCGAGTGGGGCAGATTTAGTGATTATTGCCACGCCGGTGGATAAAATTAAGCAAACTTTGTTGGCCATCACCCCATCCCTTAAGCCTGGTGCGATTGTCACCGACGTGGGAAGCGTCAAGGCAAGCGTCGTTCAAGACGCCACAATTTTACCTCCAACTGTATCCTTCATCGGCTCACACCCCATGGCGGGGTCGGAAAAGGCTGGTATCGAACAGGCGAGGGCCGACCTATTTGAGGGTCGCCTTTGTTTTATCACCCCCGCCGGCAAGGAGGACCCAGCCGCCCTTTCCGCGCTTCGCGATTTCTGGCAAGGCCTTGGCTCGATTATCCGTGAGTGTTCCGCAGAGCAACACGATGCCATTGTTGCCGTTACGAGCCACGTGCCACACGCAACGGCTTCAGCATTAATGTTAGCCGTCGCCCAGGCACCACAGTTTGACATTACCGCCGCGGGCTCTGGCTTGCGCGACGCGACACGCATTGCTGCGGGTGAAGAAAACCTTTGGGTGAGCATTTTACTCTCGAACGCCGAAAATGTGGTGTCGGGACTAAGCAACGTAGAAAAAAACCTGCGCGCCCTGCGCGAGGCGGTTGCCGCGGGTGACCAGGAAAAAGTGGCTGCCTTGCTTAAAGCGGCACGCCTGGCTCGCCAATCCCTTGATCCATCTCGATGACCGATTCCCTTTTAATTAAGCCATTCCGCTCTCCGGCAACTGGACTCGCCCAAGTTCCTGGTTCAAAAAGTATTACCAACCGTGCGTTGATTTTAGCGGCCCTGGCGGATGGCGAAACCCTTTTAACGGGCGCACTTTTTAGTCGAGACACCTTGATTTTAATCAAGGCCCTGCGTTCGCTTGGGTTTTCTATTCAGGACGACCCCGCCGCCCACACTATTCGCATTAAGGGTGAAGCTGGGAAAATTCCCGCAGCAACGGCCGAGATTCATGTCGGCAACGCAGGTACGGCGGCGCGGTTTCTCACGGCCTTTTTAACTTTAGCACCGCAAGGCGTTTACTCACTTGATGGCGACACCGCCATGCGGGCGCGTCCGATGGGCGGCCTGTTGGAGGCCCTTGAATCCTCTGGGCATAAAGCCGTCACCCCCGATGGTCAGGTCACGCGATCGTTCCCCTTTATTTTAAAAACAACGGGTCGCTTACAAAACCTTGAGGTCGATGCTTCGGCGAGCTCGCAGCTACTCTCTGCCTTACTGATGGTTCTGCCGCTATGTCCAGGCGCGACAGTCAAAATGCGCGGCTCTACTGTTTCGGAACCGTTTGTAGAAATGACGGAGAAAATGTGTGCCCAGTTTGGTCGGCCACTCCAACGCGATGCCACTGGAAAATGGCACTGCCAACAACCTGGACCCTACCGTGCGCCGGGTGTTTATGAAATTGAGCCCGATGCCACTGCGGCGAGTTACTTTATCGCCCTGCCTGCAGTCACTGGAGCATCCGCCGCCGTCCGCCTCCAGGGTTACGTGAAGGGTGCACTGCAAGGCGACACCGCCTTTGCCGAGGTGGCAGCCGCGTGTGGAGCCGAACTAATTGCAGAACCCTCTGCCATGGTTGTTAAATCGTGGCCCTTCCTTCGCGGTGGAAGTTTTGATTTCAATAAATTCTCCGACACGTTTTTAACGCTGGCGACCTTAGCTCCACTGGCTTCTTCGCCGACGGAAATTAAAAATATCGCCCACACGCGTAAACAGGAAACGGATCGCATGCTCGCCGTGGCCACCGAGCTGGAGCGTCTCGGCGTACGCGTCGAACCCACCGCCGCACAGTTACGCGCGGACCCTAAGATTGCTTCATACACAATTTATCCGGCTCGCGATGCCCTGCTTAAGGCGGCCCAAAATGGCCCCGTCTCCATCCACACCTACGAAGACCACCGTGTCGCCATGAGTTTTGGCGTGCTAGGCTCCTATGATTTATTCGGTGACGGTCGCCCCTGGATCAAAATCGAAGATCCTGCCTGCACCGGAAAAACCTTCCCGGATTTCTTTAAAGCCCTTGAGGCGCTAAGGGCAAATTTCGTGGTCGTTGCTGTCGATGGCGGAGCGGCTTCGGGCAAGTCTAGCACTTCAAAATCCTTGGCTTCGCGTCTTGGCCTTTTGCACGTCGATACCGGCGCGCACTATCGCAGTTTAACGGCTGCGCTTTTAAAATCCGGCACCCCAGCCGATGATGTTTCTGCAATCGATGCCGTCTTGTCTAAATTTATTCTCGGAACCCGAATCATGGGCAACTCCGCACACCTTACCATCAATGGACAAGTAATCGACGCGGCCAGCTTACGCACCGAAAGTGTGAATGCGGCCGTTTCGAAGTTTGCCGCCTTGGCGGTGGTCCGTGGTGCGCTATTAAATTACCAGCGTGCGCAGGTGAATTTGGCTAAGGCTGCGGGCTTCGGCGGATTAATTATGGAAGGCCGCGACATCGGCTCGGTGGTTTTACCTGATGCCAACGTGCGTATTTTCCTCCAAGCCGACGCCGACGCGCGTTGCGCCCGTCGTGCCAGCGAGGGACAAAGCGATGCCATTACTCAACGGGATCTGCTTGATTCGACCCGTAAGATCGCGCCTCTCGTTTGTCCGGTTGGGTCGCTCTGTATTGATAATACCTGTCTGACACTTGAAGAAGTCGTGGGGCAGATTGAGGAAAAAATCTGCGGCGTGATGTATTCGGCATGATTTTAAATTCGAAGAACCTAATTTATAAGGCCGTGTACCACGGGGCCCGTTCCTTCGTGGAAGTTTTCTCCACACTCGAGGTCGAAGGCTGGGAAAATGTTCCCGAGGGTGCGTGTCTGTTTGCCTCCAATCACCAGAGCATGGTTGACCCGCCCTTAATTGGTTCCTGCCTGCCGCGCGAAATTTCTTACATCGCACGCCGCAGCCTTTTTTATAATCCTCTTTTTGGGGCGGTCATTCGCTCCTGTAATTCTATTCCCGTCGATCGTGGCGAAGCCGATGTCGGTGCCATCCGGGCCGCCTTAACTGCGCTCGGCGATAATCGCGGGCTCCTGATTTTCCCCGAGGGCACGCGCAGCTTTGATGGCGTGATCAAAGAGCCGAAGGCAGGTGCGGGCTTGCTCGCCTGTAAGTCTGGGGTGCCGGTTGTACCGATTCGCATTCGGGGCACGCGCGATATTTTACCACGAGGATCTTTCTTTCCAGTCGGTGCGGCCCGGTTGCGGATCCGCTTTGGCAAGCCAATGATGCCTGCCGAATACGATCCCGGAGCAGGTGCACCCGGCCGCTCCTTGGAGGCCTCACGGCGCATCCTGGAAGCCATTAAGGCCTTGCCCGATTGCTCTGAGCCGGGGCTTTAAGAAATCCGCTGCGGCATTACGACGCAAAGGAAGTCTTCTTTCAGTCCACGAATCACGCCGGGAGACATGTCATCCTTGAACTCGAAATCGAGTTCATCTTCGGTGACTGCACGGAGCGGCTCTAAAACGTAAGTGGGGTTGAAAGCGATGTTCACATCGGGACCGTCGTACTTAATTGCAATCGGCTCGTGCGCTTCGCCGCTGTCTGACTTGGCGGAAATTTCTAGGTTTTGCGTCTTCTTCGAAACACTCATGCGAATGGTGTTGTTGCGCTCGTCGCACATCAACCCAGCCCGGGCGACACTGTCTAAAAGTTTTTCGCGTTCGACACGCACCTTGCTGCCCGCGTCTTTTGGAATCACCTGGCGGTAGTTAGGATAATTTCCTTCGACCACTTTAGAAACCAGCTGAATGCGGTCCACGAGGCCTTCCTCGTTTTTAGGAATGTCGATCGTGAAGCCTACTTGGCGTTCGTTGTGCATCACGTGGGCCTTGCCGCCAACTTTTAAGAGGCGTTGTAATTCGGTGATCGTACGTGCTGGCAAAATCAAAGCTAGGGGCTTTTCGGGGCCTTCCAGTTGGCGTTCACACTTCGCGAGGCGACGACCGTCGGTGGCGACGACCGTTAATTTGCCGCCTGCAAATTCAAAGAAGACGCCATTTAAAATATAACGGTTTTCATCGGTGGATTGGGCGTAGCTGACTTTGCGCAACATGGCACCGAGGTCTTCCTGTTCGATTGAGATGGCTGACTGACCAGAGAAACTGGCGAGTGGTGGGAATTGGTCGGCGGGTAAACCAGCGACATGAAAAACTGAACTTCCGGATGTAATTTTAACGCGATCCTTACCGGTCAACTCGACGGTGGTTTCCGCACCAGAAAGTGCACGGATAATTGGCACTAATTTTTTGACGGGTAAAGTTATTCTTCCTGGTGAAGAAATGTTTGCTTTGATGCGGCAACAAATTCCGAGATCCAAATTGGTGGTCGTTAAGGTTACGGTGTCACCTTCGGCTTCGATTAAAACGTTTTGTAAAATCGGCATCGTGGCGCGATTGCCAACAACGTTGGTAACGCTGGAGAGGCCGTTGAAGAAATGATTCCGGTTAACTTTGAACTTCATAATAAATTTAGAATGGGGGTGATGGGAGGATTGAGGCAACCGTTCAATGCTTACACTCAATGATAGGTATTAATAGAAAGAGAGTTAAATAAATACAGTAGTAGTAGTAAAGAGCGGAAGAGCGTGTATAGATATGGAAGGGCTTGAAGAACTGAGGGATAGGATTTTCCTTAGCCTGTGTAGAAGGGGTGAATAAACCCTAGCTTGTTCACACCAGGCTACAAAGCCAAACCCTTCACGGACTATTCACAGTTAAACCGCAACGTCTTCGTCGTCGTCCGGCGCCGGGTCAGTCTCCTCCTTTTTAAGAAGGAAGGCATGACGAACCACCCCGTAGATAATATACCCAAGAAAGATGCACGGAACGGCAATTTCACTAAAGAAATAGAGACCAGCCCCGCCTAAAATAATGAGAATAAAGACCCGGGTTTTGGCCCGCGTGTCCCAGTTGATTTTCTTTAAACTCGGGAAGCGAACATTGCTGACCATTAAATAGGAGATAATCAGCATGAGCGGTAGTAAAACCCGCGACCACGATTGCAGGGTTTGATCGGGCGGACTCAGGGGGTCGGCCAAGCGAATCACCTTTGTTAGGGCCAAGACTAACGACGCCATCATACCAGCCGCCGCCGGGCTTGGTAGGCCTACAAAATCTCCGCCCGCGACCCGTTTCTCATTCCCGGGAACGAGCGGACTGGTGAGCACATTGAAACGTGCCAAACGCACGCCCGCACAAAGTAAATAGATGAAAGCGAGTAGCCAGGTGGCTAGCTGAATGTCTTTATCCTGGTTAGGGTTAATAATCAGGAAGCAGGCCATTAACGCCGGAGCCACGCCGAACGAAACGGTATCGGCAATTGAATCAAACTCCGCGCCGAAAAGCGATTCGCGATGGGTGGCGCGCGCGACGCGTCCGTCAAAGAGGTCGCAAACACAAGCGAACAAAATAAACCATACGGCCATCAAATAGTGGTCGGCGCGCGCCACAGCCGAGAGGTCGGTAAAACGGGCCTCCACGCAGTTTTTTATGGCGAGAAAACCGCACAACATATTACCAGCCGTGAATAAATTAGGGAGTAAGTAGATGCGCGCCGCCTCTTCTGGCGTCCGATAAACTTTAGGTTCGGGAGGTTGAGCCATGTTCAGGATTTAGGTTCGTCGAGGTATTTCCAAAAGCCACCTTCTTGTTCGATGCGGGCTTCATCATCGGCGAAGGGCAGACGACTGCGGAAAGCGAAATCGTTATAGGTGTGACGGTGTAAAACGTAATGTGCGAGCAGCGCAGATTCGGAGGCCTCAAAATAAATACGAAACTCGCCCACGCGGAGGCGGTGATAGGTTAATCCGCCGCGTCTTACGCGACCCAAGTCTGAGCGGCCCTGTAAAAGGAGTTCAGGCGTGAGCGAGGTGAAGGCTTCCACGACTTCCATTTGCTCTAAGGTCGGCAGCTTGGCCAACTCTTGCATGGCCTGATCGCTAAAATTGACTTGGTACATCGCTCGCAAAGTTAATTCCGTCCCTGTTAAAGCCGCAACCCTTCAGTTCGTCTTTAACCAGAGATTAACCAGAAATTCGGCCCTTTGTTCCGTTAAGTTTAAAACGGTTTCGAAGCCTTCCGCACCCCCATAATAGGGATCGGGCAACTCCCGCGTCCCCAGAAAGAGTGCGAGTTTCGCGCGGTGCTCGATGGGACAGATTCGTTGCAACTCTTCAACATTAGACTCATCCGCTGCCAGAATGAGGTCGAAAGTTTCGAAATCGGAATGCGTCACCTGACGGGCACGACGACGACTCAAATCATAGCCGCGCTTGGCGGCATGATGAATGGAGCGTTTATCCGGTGGTGACCCAACGTGATAATCCTCCGTGCCAGCCGCATCGATTTCGATGTTAAGCTTACGCGATTTAATTTTTTCGTGAAGCACCACCGCGACGGTGGGCGACCGACAGATGTTGCCCTTGCAGACAATTAAAACGCGTTGCGGAGGCACCTTAAACTTTGCCACCAAAGCTTTGGTGGTCGTCGAGGTCTAACACATCAAACCAGGTGAAAACATCCTCGCGCGCCCCGCCGGCCGGAGTGGACGACTGGTAGGCGGAAAGGCGGGAGCGTTTTTCGGGCGAGCCAGCACCGCGTTGTTCGTGGTAGCTACTGAAGGCTGCGACCTCCCAACCGGCGCGCGCGTGTTTGGCGTTTTGAAGCATCCAGGTAAGAATTTCCCCGTCGCCCTTCCCTTTTGCGACCTCGGCTAAAAGTGCTTCCGAGTTCACACCCAAGAAATCCAAGACGTACCGATCCAGGGAGCAGTTGTAAGTGTATTCACCCTGCTTGCCGGCCACAGTTGCCCGGGCCTTATCAAGGAGTCGGGGCAAGATAACTAGCCCGCCCAGGCGGCAACGGGGGCTGCGTGGGGGGTGTTGAGTGAGGTCGTAAGGGTTGTAAGTCATGGAATCTACCTAGTTAGACCCCCATTTAGTGCAAGAAATCTCGAAAAAAGGACATTCTGAGGGTTGCCAAAATGTCACACCTCCTCATCTTACCCCTAATGCTGCTTAATTCTGCCAGCTCGGCCGCTGCCTCACCGGATTTTGCCTGGTTCTATTGCGCGTGGGCTTTTGTTTTGGCCTATTGCGTGGATCTCGGATTTCGCGGCACGGGCCGCAACTTCCCGGCTACAGCTTCCTGGTTGTTTCGCATTAGCTGGTTAGTGCTTTCGGCCTTATTGGCCTATCGGGGTTTGGTGCTGAATGTTTTCCCAATCAACGGAGCAGGTGAAATTCTACTCTCCATTGCCTGGGGCTTTGCGGGCCTCTCTATTTTTCTCGATCTGGTTTTTGAACACCGTCTCCCGGTTTGGTTGGTTAGCATTTTAACAGCCGCATGTCTTTTCGCCGCCGAATGGATGGGCATCGAGGGCGCTTCGGCCAATCAAGCCGGCAAGCCACTTTTAATGATGCATGTGGCCACGGCGATTCTGGCTTACATGATACTTGCCGCACAGTCGCTGAATTCCGTGGCTTACTTATTGCAAGACCGTGCCTTAGCGAAACGTAAATTTGGCGGCGTGTATTCTCTGCTTCCAGCTTTAGTGCCGATGGACAAAATCGGTACACAGTTGATGGGTGCAGCCGTTTGGGTCTTGGGCGTTTCGCTTATTATTGGCACGGCTGATTGGGTTCAAAGTGCATTAAGTTTAGTGAAGCTCCCCAAATTATTCTTTGCGATGATAACGTGGGCCGGCGGATTAATTTTAATTATTCAACGCCGTCGTCACCAATTGAGCGGTGCACGTTTTGCGCGCGGCTCGCTCATCATTCTTATTCCGGCGCTCATAGCGTTATGGCTTTCGCTGCCGCGTGGCTCTAGATAAAATGAGTGCCACCGTCCCAACATTAGTGGCCCTTAGTGCCACGCACCATACCGCGGGCCTGGATGCACGCGCCGCGTTTGCCCTTTCCGAAGAAGGCAAGGCGGAGTTTTATTTAGCCGCCCGCGAGGCGGGCCTGCGCGAAGTGGTTTTATTGGCGACCTGCAATCGACTCGAGGCTTACGCCGTGGGCGATGAGGCGGTGGCTCTACATGTGCGAGCCGCCTTACTTAAGGCTACGGGCGTGGAGGCAAATACCTTGGATCCACATTTGAAACCGATTCCGGGTCAGCGAGCCGTTGAACATTTATTTTCTGTCGTGGCGGGCCTAGATTCACAAATGGTCGGCGAAGCAGAAATCGCGGGACAGGCACGGGTGGCGTACGCGGATGCCTTGGCACGCGGCATGACGGGTCCGGTGCTCAACCGAATTTTTCAAAAAGCCTTTCAGGCGAGTGCCTGGGCGCGCACACACACCGGTATCGCACAGGGCCAAGTTAGCCTCGGCAATGTGGCGGTGGATTTAGCCAACCGCGTTTTTGGCTCCCTCGCCGACGCCAGAATTTTAGTTTTAGGCACCGGTGAAGTGGGTCGACAAGTCGTGCAGGCTTTGGTTTCGCGCGGGGCGACCCAAGTTGCCGTGGCTTCACGTACTTTTGAGAACGCGCGAATTTTAGCAGAAGAATTTTCGGGCTCATCGCTCGCGTTAGTGGATGCACTCCATCAAGCACATGCACACGACGTGATTATCGGCTGCGCGCAAGTGGAGCGCCCGTTATTTGATGTCACCACCCTTGCCGCAATTGTGGCCCGTCGCCAAGACCGCCCCCTTTTATTGGTGGACCTCGGAGTCCCTCGAAATTTTTCTGCCGAAGCACGTTCCCTCGATGGCGTTTATTTAAGTGACCTCGATGATTTAGCCGCCGTCGCTAATACGCACCTGCAAGCTCGCTTGGCCGAAGTGGGTCGTGCGCGCGAAGCTTTAGATCAGCGCGCCGAACGCGTTTGGCTTGCCACCCATTCCTCCCCTGCCCGCGAAACTTTATGAAGCCAACCGTTCTGATTGTTGACGATGAAAAGCCAACCCGTGATGGGCTCAGGGCGGCCTTAGAAGATATATATGAAACCTTTGTCGCCAAGGATGCGGCCGAGGCCGCGCGCCTCATGCAAGACGTTCCGCCCGATGCGGTGCTCACCGATTTGCGCATGGCGGGAGAAGACGGCATGGCGGTGATTGATCGCGCCCTCAAACTTTCCCCGCAGCCAGTGTGCATCATGATGACCGCCTATGGAGACGTGGATACGGCGGTGAAGGCGATGAGTCGCGGCGCATATTGGTTTTTGCAGAAGCCGGTCGACCTGCGACAGATTGAGCTTTTATTGGAGCGCGGATTAAAGGCGCGCACCAATGAGAAGGAAGTGGTCGCCCTAAAAACTCGGCTCGACCAAAAATTCGCTTTAGGCGAAGTCATTGGATCGTCGGAACCTTTACAGCACGCGATTGAGCAGGTGCGCACGGTGGCCGCTTCGAATGCCACCATTCTCTTGCTCGGCGAAACCGGCACTGGCAAAGAATTGTTTGCCCAAATGATTCACCAGGCGAGCCCGCGCTCGAAGGGCCCGTTTATGGCGGTACACTGTGCGGCCATCCCGGCCAACCTCTTGGAGAGTGAATTATTCGGTCACGAGAAAGGTGCGTTCACGGGTGCCAATGAGCGACGCGTGGGGCGCTTCGAGTCAGCCAACGGCGGCACGTTATTCTTGGATGAAATCGGCGAAATCGATGCCACCACGCAAATCAAGCTCCTGCGCTTTTTAGAAACGCGTAGCGTGGAGCGGCTCGGCTCGCATAAGCCTATCGCCCTCGATTTGCGTTTGGTTTGTGCCACCAATCGCGACCTTCGCCAGATGGTCGCCGAAGGAAAATTCCGCGAAGATTTATTTTACCGCCTATCAGTAGTGCCACTTCGCCTGCCGCCGCTGCGTGAGCGGAAGGACGACATCCCGTTGCTGCTCACACACTACCTTAAGAAATTTGCGACGGAAAATAAAACCGCCGAAGTAAAACTTTCACCGGCGGCGCTGGTGCCGCTTGCGGCTTATAGCTGGCCAGGAAATATTCGCGAACTACGGAACGCGTGCGAGAACCTTGCGGTTTTACAGGCGGGCAAAGTGGTGGCGCCTCAAGACCTCGATCCACGTTTTACGGAAGCCGCCCTTCCCCGCTCCCCGGCCGCGATGGGTTTAGCCGCTTTGCCACCAGGGGTTTTCGACAAGGAGCAAAACGAAAAAAATTTACTTAAACAGGCGCTAGCCTCGGCCGCCGGCAATCGAACCAAGGCGGCGGAGTCGCTGGGTATTTCGCGCCGCACCTTACACCGTAAACTATTACAGTGGCCGGAGCTCGAGGCAGGCACGACACCCACCGGCTAAACTAAACGCTTATGAAAAAACTGATTACACTTTTTCTTATTACCGCACGTCTAGCGGCTGCCGATATCGTTGGGACGGATCTCATTAAAGGCTTGGTGACAAGCGGTATTAAAACCATGCCCAACCCGCCGACGGTTGAACTCGCGGGTACATTGCCCGGGCGTCGGGCGCTTTGTGCCGGCAATGCCAGCGCCGCTTTTTTATTTCTAAAAGAAGGCGAGGCCGACCCCCTTGCGCCTGCGGGCGTTTTCTTTAATCGTTTCCTCGTGGCGAATGCGGCGGTAGTGGTAGTGGTTCATAAGCAGAATCCCGTCGCTCAACTTAAATTTTCCGAACTTAAGGGCCTGTTCGCCAAGGAGTCCCGAGAGGTTTATTTGAATTGGGGTGATTTATCTAATGGGACTTTATCTGAGATGTCGGCGCCGCTTGTCTATGCGCCGTCGGGTGCTTTCACCGATGAATTATTTAAAGGGCTAGTTCTCGAGGGTAACGATTACCGTCCAGGCGTTCGTCAGCGACTCGAATGGCCGACCATCATCGAAAACTTAACCGCCCGTTTCGGCGTCGTAGCCATTATGCCGTCGATGCCAGCGGGTACGCCCGGAAGGCTAATGCCCATTGCTGATGGACGGCCAGGACGCTCGCAAGTGGCTTACCCGCCGAATGAGGTGAATATATATAACGGAGATTACCCGCTTCGCCTTCCGCTCTATTTATATGTTCGAACCGATCAGGAGAAAGCGCTGCACGATACTTTGGTTTGGATTCTTTCGGACGCCTTCGCCCAGGGGCTAGAGGCGCAAGGGCTATCCCCCGCCCCCAAGGCAATTCGTGGCCGATTAACCCAAAGGCTTGACAGGTGAAGCCCTGATGGGTCTGCTTTCCCTCCTGAATGCGCGTGTAGCTCAATGGTAGAGTACCACCTTGCCAAGGTGGCTGTTGCTGGTTCAAGTCCAGTCGCGCGCTCCAATTTAACCCACCGTTTGGTGGGTTTTTTGTTAGATTTGAGGCAGCGTGACCGTAACCCTTAAGCCATGAGGTCGGGCGTTCTCAGCCACCACCGACCCCCCGTGCAATTCTGCGACCTGACGTACGATGCTTAATCCTAAACCGCTTCCCCCTGCCCGGCGGGACTTATCGGTACGATAGAACCGATCAAAGAGTCGGGAAATTTCAGATGGAGCTACACCGGCTCCATTGTCTTCGACCTCAAGGATAACGCCCGTGGGCTTAGTGTGCGTGGTAATCGAAATTCTGGTGGCCCCCGCCGCGTGTGCGAGTGCGTTCTCAATTAGATTTTGAATCAGACGCCGAGCTTGTACGGGGTCGGCTGCCGCTTCGCTTGCTTCCAGTTTTAACTCTAGGGCCACTCCCGCAGCACGGCAGCGAGCATCAAATTCTTCCGCCACTTCGCGACAGGCTTTGTGCAAGGCTTGAGGCTCACGCAGCATTTGGTCGGTCGAGCTTTCCAGGCTCGCCAGGGCTAAGAGCCCTTCGACTAGGCCCTGCAGTCGACCCACAGAGCCTACAATCTTTTGTAGAAAGCGCGTCCGGTCCGCAGGCGACATTTTTTCGTGATCATCGGCCAGGGTTTCAGCGTACCCACGCAGAATGGTGACGGGCGTCCGAAGGTCGTGCGAAACATTCGTCACAAACTCGCGCTCCATGGCTTGCAGTCGCTTAAGGGCGGTCACCTCGGTGAGCACGAAGATGACGGCGCCCTCGCCAAAAGCTTCGGGGTCAGTGCGCGCCCCCGCCGCCTGAATCCAAGCGTCAGCCAATGGCGCACGGTGAAGGAGAATCGTTTCGCCTGCCCTCCCCTCGCGCCGCACGCGGCGGACAAGGTCGATAAAGTCGGCGCTCCGCACGAGCGGCACTACGGATTCACCTAAATCGCTTTCGGTTAAATTAAAAAGTGTTTTAGCGGCAGGATTGGCGAGGCGTAATAAATCTTTGGCGTCCACGACCAGTACGGCATCGGTTAAAGGCGCGAGGAGTGTTTCGATCCGCTTGGCTGCGGCTGAATTGATTTCTCCTTCGGTGAGCGAGCGCCCCTCAATCGCCGAATATAAACTTTCGAAGCCCAACCAATTAATCAGCCAGCCCCGCGGACGCTTTTTAATTTCGCCGCGGAGTAATGCTTGTCGTGCCCAGAGCACCGAGCGCCCTAATTCAGCGGCACACCAGAGCGTGAAGCTGATGACGAGTGCTAAAATAATCCACGGCAGCCAAGTCATGCGAGGCCTCTAGACTGGGAGCATTCGAAATGACAGCGAGCGAAAACCCTTAACCCGATACGCGGTAGCCGACGCCGCGCACCGTTTCGATGCAATCGCCGCCGGGCCCAAGTTTTTCACGCAAGCGACGCACGTGGGTGTCCACGGTACGCGTTTCAAGGTCGGGCGAATAATTCCAAACGTCGGACAATAATTCTTCGCGCGACTGTACCCTGCCCTTGCGCTCCAAAAGTAGGCGGAGCAGTTTAAATTCGGTGGCGGTTAATTCGACAACCTTACCTTGAGCGGTGACCTCATGGCGCTCGATATCGAGCAAGAGTGCGCCGGCGGCGAGACGCGTGGATGGACTGGCCGCGGCGGATTTCGCACGACGCAATAAAGCTTGGGCGCGCAGCATGAGTTCACGGGCGTCGAAAGGCTTGGTGACGTAATCATCGGCACCCGACTCAAGGCCTCGCACCTTGTCGGCAGTCTCCCCTTTTGCGGTTAAGAAAATGACAGGCGTATCGTTGAGCAGCGCGTCACTCCGAATCATCCGGAGCAATTGTACGCCCGTGAGCTCAGGCATCATCACATCCAAGATTATTAAATCCGGACGAAAATCGCGGGCCAACCCGATTGCTCGGAGCGGATCGTTTAAGGCACGCACCGCATAACCCGCTTGGCGAAATTTATAATCCAACAGTTCCGTCACATCGGTTTCGTCATCTACCACCAAGATGCGCTTCAGAAGTTCGTCGGCGGATTGAGCCATAAATGAACACTGTGGGACTTTTTATTAAAGCGCCAGAGTTAGGTGACAAGTAAGGCGAACGTGAAACAAGATGAAGTATTGATGTAAGTCCTTTTAAATAAAGGACTTAAGAACTTCGTCACCCCGTTTTAACAGTCCGTATGCCCAAAAGTTACATACCCTTGTTCCACGTGGAACAGTGTGAGCCCCCTACCCTTATTTTGCCGACTGCGCCCGGAATAAAACCATCAGCAGCGAAATGTCTGCCGGGTTAACCCCGCTAATCCGGCTGGCCTGACCGAGGGTTTGCGGCTGAACCTTCGCCAGTTTTTGTCGCGCCTCAAGGCTGAGCCCGTAGGTTTTCATGAAGTCAAAGCTGGCCGGGACCCTGAATGCATCCAGGTCGTGGAGCTTGCGGGCGGATCGAGTTTCACGCTCCAGGTACCCGCGGTATTTAACCTTATACATGACCTCAGCCTGTATTTCTGGGCTTTCTGCCATAAATGTCGCTGGTAAGTCGGCGGGTGTCGCATCGATATTACGTCTAAGCACGTCGCCAGCCAGACCCCCAGAAATAGAGATTTTCTCAAGGTATTCGACCCAATGTGCGATTCTTGAGGCCTTGAACTCGATCCGTTTAAGCCGTTCATTAGGAACTAGGCCAAATTCAGCTAACTTAGATTTAAGGCGAATCTCGGCGCTACCATGGTTAAATAATAGCCGGTATTCGGCACGACTGGTAAACATCCGGTAAGGCTCCTGGGTGCCTTTGGTAACTAGGTCGTCGATTAATACGCCGATGTAGGCCTCATCGCGTCCAATGACCATAGGGGTCTGGCCGCGAACCTTGGCCGCAGCATTGACCCCAGCCACAAGTCCTTGAGCACCAGCTTCTTCGTAGCCCGAGGTACCGTTGATTTGCCCCGCAAAGAAGAGGCCTTCGACCTTTTTAGACTCTAAAGTGGGGTAAAGCTGGGTGGGCGGCGCGAAATCGTATTCAACGGCGTAGGCTGGGCGCATCATAACGGCTTTTTCCAGACCAACGATCGAATGGAGCATTTCGAGCTGAACTTCAAAGGGAAGGGACGTCGATAGGCCGTTAATGTACCATTCGTCGGTATTTCGGCCTTCGGGCTCTAAATAAAGTTTATGTGACTCCTTGTCGGAGAACTTCACGAACTTATCTTCAATCGAAGGGCAGTAGCGTGGCCCGACACCCTCGATCGCGCCGCCGTAAAGCGGGGAGCGGTGTAGGTTATCATGAACGATCTTACCGGTGCTACCTTTAGCCTCGGTCATCCAGCACGAAACCTGATTGCTTCCAGGGGCCCAGCCAGGGAGGCGTTCACCAGCTTGTTCCACGTGGAACAAATCGGTTTCTTGGCGGGTGTCGTAGAAGGCAAAAAGGGTGGGGGATGCGTCGCCCGGCTGCTCTTCGCATTTAGAGAAATCGATGGATGAGCCAAGGATGCGCGGAGGGGTGCCAGTCTTAAGCCTTTGTAGTTCAATTCCTGCTTCTAAGAAACTGCTGGACAACGACTTAGCACTAAAGTCGCCCAGACGTCCACCTTCGGTTTTATTGGCCCCAATGTGCATTAGTCCGCGCAGGAAAGTGCCCGTGGTAACGACCACGGTTTTGGCGTAGAAGGAGAGGTCGAGGTTGGTGTTTACGCCGACAACTTTGCCTTTCTCGAAGATCAGGCCGGTGACCATGGCCTGGAAGATAGTGAGCCCTGGCTGAATCTCACAGCGATGCTTCATTCGGAACTGGTAGGCTTTCTTATCGCACTGGGCGCGGGGTGCCTGGACGGCAGGGCCTCGCGAGGAATTGAGTAGGCGGAACTGAATTCCGGTGACATCGGCGGTCAGACCCATTTCGCCACCGAGGGCATCAATCTCACGGACGATGTGACCCTTGGCCTGTCCGCCAATGGCGGGGTTGCAGCTCATCTGCGCAATGGTGTCGATATTACCGCTCAGCAGTAAAACGTCCACGCCCATGCGGGCCGCAGCCAGTGCGGCCTCTACGCCAGCGTGTCCAGCCCCACAAACTATGACGTCGTAGGGCTTTGAGGGACCGAGGCGGATTTCTTTGGCGGGTGGCATGGGAGGACTTCCTCCCAGCAGAGGAAATCACTTACCAATGCAGAAGGAAGCGAAGAGCTTGTCCAGCATTCGCTCATTGTCGATGCGTCCGACGAT
>CANBWJ010000005.1 GCA_947373115.1 Opitutia bacterium
ATGAGATTCGAACTCACGGTACCCTTTTGGGGTACACCCATTTAGCAAACGGGCGCTTTCGGCCACTCAGCCACCTCTCCAGGTCCGTTCGCATTTGAACGGAAAAGAGAGATAAAGCACCCCATGATTGAGGTCAAGCGTATGCGAATCAACTAAGCGTTCGGCTTTAAACATTATACTTTTGCACAGCGACACCGTCGCAATTTGCACTTTTACACCTTTGCATTGAAACAATTCCCCGTGCCCACCTACCCCTCGGCATCTACCTTATCTCGCTACATCACCACGGCCAATCACCTTGATGCCGTGGCGTTGTAAAACCGAAGCGGCCAACTCTTGGGCCTCCGTACGCACCACCAAGCCCTGTCGTCCATTGGGACGGGATAAAAATGGGTACACGTAGTAAATATTAATTTCTGCTTTCAGTAAGGCCGAGGTCACGTCTTTGAGCTGTGCCTCAGAATGCAACTCAATCGCCACCACGGAAACCGCATCGTAAGCGAAACGGTGATCAATTAAAACTTGTTCCGCGCGCTCGTGGTAGTCGACCACGATGCGAATAATCGTCGAGTCAGTCGTATCCACCAAGCACATGGCCATGATATGAATGTCGGCTTGGGCCAACGATTCGACCAACTCATTCAGACGTCCGACTTTATTTTCGACGAAAATAGAAAATTGGCGAACGGGTCCTTGGTCGGGTTCGTTGGTCGTTTCGGCAGCCATAGCTTTTTAATGACAGGTTTATTCACATTCTCCAGCCCCTTTTAGATTGATTACCCATTGGCACCGCAAACGCTCGGCTCATGATTTGCATTTTAGGCATCGTCTTGGCTCAAGCCACCGCCCAACTGCCCGAAACCATCGTCGTTGAATCGCGTCAAACCGCCCCACTCGTCGAGTCCTCTCCCTCTGTCTCCAAAGTCACCATCAATGATGCCACCGACGCTGGCTACGTAACCCTTTCATCGGTCATCGCCACCACCCCAGGCGTCTTCGCCACTGAACAATCCGGCGAAGGCTCCCAAGCCTCCCTCTTCTTTCGGGGCACGAACTCCAGTCAATCCGTCATCCTGCTCGACGGCCGCCGCCTACCCGAAGGATTCTCGGGCTCCTACGAAATTGGACGGTACCGCATCTTCGGCCTCAGCTCTATAGAAATTCTCCGCGGCCCTTCTTCCTCTCTTTATGGTGCCAACGCCCTCGGCGGCGTGGTCGACCTCCGCCTTGCCGAACCCCTCACGTCTACCGAGCGCGGCACAAAAAGTATTTTTGAAGTTGGGTCCTACGGCAGGTACTCACTCGCGCTCTCTTATTTAACCAACAACGCCCGCGAACAAAGGGCCGCAACGTACGGCACCGCAGTCTCTGTCACGACCTCACACAACGATGGCTGGCGCGACAATAGCCAACGCGACAATTACACCGCTCTGGTGAAATCAGAGTGGAGACTCTCGCCCCACCTCGTGCTGGATTTGCTGGGCTCATTTGACCGTGGAAATTCGGGCTTACCTGGCCAAGCAACCTCCACCCTGGCGGCTGATCCCAATGATTGGCAAAAAGACAACGGCTGGATGCTCTCACCCGGCTTACGTTATCAAGACACCCAAACCAACGCCGCCCTCTTCTGGTCGCACGGCGACACCACCGTTAAAAATTACGTCGACGGTACCAATTATTACGGAGCCTATTTGTATTATCAAAAGTTTGTCCTAAAGCGCGATGAGGTCACCGCCTTTGTAGATCAAAAGTTCAGTCGCAATTTAACCCTCGGCCTCGGTGCCACCTTTGAGAGCAGCTACTTCGACCAGCAAGACCTTGCCGCGGGAAGCTCTACCTGGACCGACACCATGGAGTCGCTCGGCTTCTGGGGTCGGGCCGACTGGACCGCGACTGCCAATGACCGCATCAAGGCTTCACTGCGTCACGATTCCTTTACCGATTTCGCAAGCAAATCCACATGGGAACTGAATTACAGCCGCAAGCTCACGAAACAATTTTATGCCCACGCCAAGGTGGCGACTTCGTATCGCGCTCCTTCTGCCAATGACCTTGCCTATGGGACCTCGGGCGGCCTTCCCCTGCGACCCGAATCCAATCGCGGCAGCGAAATTGGCCTACGTTACGAAAGCGAAAAACGCAACCGACTCAACTGGACCCTAGTGGCCTTTAAAAATGAACTGACCGACCTCATTGATTTTGACCCAAACGATAACTACAAGAGCTTCAATATCGCCCAAGCCGAAACCCGCGGCGTGGAGTTGGGCGTTGAAAGTCAGTTAACTAAAAATCTCCGAGTCTTTGCCGCTGCTACGACACTCAAAACTGAAGCCCTGTCCGACTACCTAGGCATCGTCGCCAAGGGCCAAGCCCTTCTTCGCCGTCCAACCTTCACCCTCAACCTTGGCACCGAGTTCACCCCTAATGAAAAATGGGTCGGAGGCATCGCCCTCAACCACATCGAAGGCCGCGACGATTTCGACTGGGATACCGGCACCCGCGTCCCTCTCCCGAACGCCAATTACTGGCGTACCTGGATTCGTTACACTTTAAATAACGGCCAAGATATTTCCCTGCGCATCGAAAATTTAACTGGCGAAACCGCCCCCCCATCTGCCCTCGGCTACGGTGCCCAGCCTCGCTCTGTTTACCTTTCGTTTACGGCAAAATTCTGAGTGTGAATTACCCTTTCTTGCCAACCCGGCCACTGGCAGATTAAAGTCCACATTCATGAGTCGGTATTACTTTGCCTACGCCTCCAATCTAGATGCCGCCCAAATGGAGCGACGTTGCCCTGGGGCACAATACCGCGGCAAAGCCCTTCTGCCTAAACACCGACTCGCGTTCACGCACCCTAGCGTAACCTGGGGCGGCGGCTCGGCTGATATTCTCGAAGACGAAATCTCTCCCGGCGTCTGGGGTGCCGTCTACGAATTGAATGCCGAAGACTGGGCACGGCTCATCGATGCCGAAGGTCCCAATTACCGTCGCACCAAAGTTACCGTTCTAGAGGCTGGAGTCGAAGACTGCCCCCTGGAATGCGATGCCTTTAAGGTGATTGATGCCACCGGCCCACACCTGCCCTCTAAGCTCTATCACGAGAAAATCGTGAGTGGTGCCTTAGCCCGCGGTCTACCTGCTGGGTGGGTCACTTGGCTAAAAGGTCTATCTAATAAAGGCTGACCTAAATGGGGCTTTTTGAAAGCCCAGCGAGTTAATCACATTTAGTCGGAACATTCTCGACTGGGATGTAATCTCATTATTCTCGTCCTTACCCCTATCCCTTACCCTACCCCTATCCCATGTCTTCCCTCCACCGTCGCACCTTTCTCAAAAACACGGCACTAGCCACCGCCATGGTCGGTCTCAGCGCTCGCACCTTCGCTCAATCAACGGGTTCCAATTCGGACATACGCGTCGCGGTTGTTGGTTTTCGTAGTCGCGGACTCGAACACATCAAGGAACTAAAGAAAGTCCCAGGCGTGCGCATCGTGGCGCTCTGCGATGTTGATTCCGATGTGCTCGCCAAGGGCCTTGTCGATTGTCCCGGAGCCGTCGGATACACCGACATGCGAAAGATGCTCGAAAACAAAAATATCGATGCCGTCTCCATTGCCTCACCCAATCACCTGCACGCCCTTCAAGGTATTTGGACCCTGCAAGCCGGCAAACACCTCTACATCGAGAAACCCCTTTCTCATAACATATTCGAAGGTCAACAACTCTTGGCCGCAGGTGCTCACTTTAATAACTTAGTCATTCAAGCCGGCACCCAAAGCCGCTCCGGTAATGGCATTCGTGCCGCCGTTAAAGACGTTCACGCCGGCCTTTACGGAAAAGTAAAAGTCGCTCGTGCACTCTGCTATAAGCGCCGCAAATCGATCGGACCCGCCAAGAAACGCGAAATCCCTTCGAACATCGATTATGATTTGTGGAATGGTCCCGCCGACATCCAAGAATCCATTCGGGGCAACCAAACCGATAAACTAATTGAGACCTCGAGCATGGGCCCAGTACACTACGATTGGCACTGGTTCTGGAATTATGGCGGCGGCGACATGTGCAACCAAGCCGTTCATGAAGTCGATATCGCGCGCTGGTTCCTCAACACTCACGAAGTCGCCCCCGAAGTGATGTCCATCGGCGGACGCCTGGGTTACAGCGATTGCGGCGAGACCCCCAATAGCTTCCTGTCTATTCATAATTACGCCAACGCCCCACTCATTACTGAAGTTCGTGGCCTGCCTTCAGACGGAAAGCCGAGTGGGCAAACTTCAGACGGACATCCTATCGGGCAAATGGACACCATTCACAAGCTCAGTAACTCCAGCATCGGCATTGTTATCGAATGTGAAAATGCCACCCTGATTGTGCCGGATTACTTCTCCTGCAAAGCCTTTGATGCCGCAGGCAATGTCATTAAATCCTACGGAAAACAAGTCAGCCAAGTCGACATGTCCGGCGGCGCCTCAGGCCACCACGCTAACTGGATCGAATGCATCCGGGCAGGCTCCAATTCCGACATTCATGCCCCGCTTCAAGAGTGTCACGTGTCCACAAACTTAGTACATGCCGCCAACATCTCTTACCGCCTCGGTGCCAAGAAGAGCGCCGGCGAAATTGCCGAATCAATTAAATCAAGTAGTGGACTTTCCGAAGCTTTTGGACGACTCAAAGACCACCTCGGTACGAACGGCGTTAAACTCGACGAGGCCACCGTCACCTTGGGCCTGGCTCTCAATCAAGACCCTAAGACCGAACTCTTCACCGGACCTAACGCCGAAATCGCTAATCGCGACTTACTGGCGAAACGCGAAGGCCGCGGTGCCTTTAAAATTCCTACTCGTTTCTAAATCATGAAAGGATTCCTTGCCCTCGCACTTATTCCGTTGGCCGCAATCGCGGGCGACACCGCCACGAAGGCTGCAAGTGTTTCGCTCGATAACACACTGACCGACGCCGAAAAGACCGCTGGTTGGGTGCTTTTATTCGATGGAAGAACCACGACGGGATGGCGCTCATCCAAGGGTCCTGATTTCCCTAAAGAAGGCTGGAGCGTCATTGATGGCATGTTCCACACCATCTCAACTGGCGGCAAAGAATCCGCTGCCGCTGGCGATATCATCACCACCAACGCCTACAAACAATTCGAAGTATCCGTTGATTTCAAACTCACCAAGGGAGCCAACAGTGGTTTGAAATATTACGTTCAACCGAATCTAAACAAAGGCACGGGATCTTCCTTTGGACTCGAGTTCCAAATGCTCGACGACGAAAATCATCCCGATGCTAAATTGGGTCGCGACGGCAATCGCACCATCGCCTCTCTCTACGACCTCATCACCGCTAAAAACAAAAAGCCTAATCCTGTCGGCCAATGGAACACGGCCTACGTCATCACCAAGGGTTCCAAAGTTGAACATTGGCTCAATGGTACCCTCGTAGTGTCGTATGATCGCTCCACCGACGAATTCCGCGCCCTGGTGGCCAAAAGTAAATACGGCGACACTGCGAAATACGGTGAACACTTTGGCGAATGGGAATCGGGGCACATTCTCCTGCAAGAACACGGCGATGAGGTTTGGTACAAAAACATTAAGCTGCAGGATTTAAGCAAGTAAGACGGGGTCTAACCACCTGCTACAAGTCACGAGGTGCTTTTCAGCGCCTCGTGACTTGTGTTTTTAGGGGCTGTCTCTATTGGTAGGCCATGGCCAAAAAGTCCGCTTCCTCTCATAATTTTCCCGATTTCTTACTCGCCCTGCTCGAAGCGAAATCCCCCACCGGGCACGAATTCGCCGCTCAAGCCGTCATCGATGAAAACGTCGAGCACTTCGCCGACACCTACCGCAAAGACACCCTCGGTAATCGCATCGCCGAGCTCAAAGGCAAAGGCGGCCCCACTCTGATGTTCGCGGGTCACATCGACGAAATCGGCCTCATCATTTCACACATCGACGACAAGGGCTTTTTATATTTTGAATTTCTCGGCGGCCACGACCACGTGATCCCCTCCGGTCGTCGCGTTCACATTCTCACACGTAATGGACCTGTCCTCGGCGTTACGGGCAAACGCGCCGTACACTTACTTTCACCCGAAGATCGTAAACGCGTCCCCGAACGCCACGACATGTGGATCGACATTGGAGTGACCAGTCGCACCGACGCCCTCAACATCGTCCGCATCGGCGACCCCGCTGTCTATGCCGACGGTCCCGAAATCCTACGTGGCTCCATCGGCGTAGCCCGTGCGTTCGACGACAAAGCAGGTGCCTACGTTTGCATGGAAGCGTTCCGCCGACTCTCCAAAGAATCGGGCCTCGTGGCCCGAGTGGTCTCCGTCGCTACCACCCAAGAAGAAATTGGCACCCGCGGCGCTCAGGTCGCCGCTCAAGGCATCAACCCCCAAGTCTCCATCACCGTCGACGTCGGTCACGCCACCGATCACCCCGACGCAGACAATCGTAAATTCGGTCGCTTCACTTTATCGGGCGGACCCATCATTAGCCGCGGTCCCAATATCAACCCCCTCGTCTTCGACCAAATGGTCGCCGCCGCAGAGTCCGTGGGCATCCCATACCAAATCGCCGCTGAATCGCGCCCCACGGGCACCGACGCTCGTGCCATTCAGATGGCCAATGGTGGCGTGGCCTGTGGCCTCGTTTCCATTCCCCTGCGTTACATGCACACCCCGGGCGAAGTGGTCGACCTCGCCGTAGTCGAACAATGCGTCCAACTGCTGGTGGAGTTCGCCACCCAAGTTAAGAAAAACCAAAGCTACGCCTGGTAAGGACTGGCTCGGAAAACTGCGTTACAGGTTTGCAGGTGGATAACGGCCCCTCAAGGTAACCCCATGGCATCCGCCCCCACCCTCGTTTGGTTTCGGCAAGACCTTCGGCTGGCCGACAACCCAGCGCTACAAGCGGCGATTGAAGCGGGAGGAGAAATCATCCCGGTTTATATTCATGATATTAAATCCGAGGGACATTGGGCCCCAGGCGGCGCCACCCGCTGGTGGCTGCACCACGCCCTGATCGACCTCGCCGAGCAATTTTCGAAAACGGGCGCGACACTGATCATCCGCCAAGGTGATAGCTTAGAAGAACTACAAAGTATCATCAAAGCAACTGGCGCCACCCAGGTTTTTTGGAATCGTCGCTACGAACCACTCATCGTTCTACGCGACACCCAAATTAAAACTGTGCTACGCAATGCTGGCCTCAAGGTTGAATCGTACAACGGCTCACTCTTGCACGAGCCGCATCGCATTAAAAACCTTTCGGGTAATCCTTTCCAAGTTTTTACGCCGTTCTGGAAAAACTGTTTAGCTAATTTAAAATTCGGCGAACCCACGAAAGCGCCCAAGAAATTAAAAGGTTTAGCGCAGTCATTGCCATGTGCCTCGGTTGCTTCACTCAAGTTGCTGCCTAAAATTAAGTGGGACACCACCATGAGCACTTTCTGGAACCCCACTCGTGTGGGCGCCGAGAAACGCTTGAAGGATTTCATCGCGGCACCAGTTAAAGATTACAATACGGCACGCGACATCCCCGATCTCGATGGTACCTCACGCCTTTCGCCCTACCTACACTTTGGCCAGATTTCGCCGCTGGAAATTTATACGGCGGCCAAGGCCTCGCCTCACGCCGAAACCAAAAGCGGCGAACGTTACATTGCCGAAATCGGCTGGCGGGAATTTGGCTACCACCTCCTACATCATTTTAACCACACGCCAGAAAAAGCCCTACGCAAAGAGTTCGACGACTTCCCCTGGCAGCCCGACACCAAACTAGTACGTGCCTGGCAAAAGGGTCAGACGGGCTTCCCGATTGTCGACGCCGGCATGCGACAACTCTGGCAAACGGGCTGGCAACACAATCGCGTGCGCATGATCGCCGCCTCGGTGCTCGTGAAACATTTATTACAACCCTGGCAAGCGGGCGCGGCCTGGTTCTGGGACACGCTCGTTGATGCCGACCTCGCCTCTAATACCCTTGGGTGGCAATGGGCGGGCGGCTGCGGTGCCGATGCGGCTCCGTACTTCCGAGTCTTTAATCCTGTTCTCCAGGGCGAGAAATTCGACCCCGAGGGAGCCTTTGTGAGGCAGTATGTACCCGAGTTGGCCAAGATGCCTGCCGAGTGGATTCACAAGCCCTGGGAGGCCCCTGCCGAAGTACTTAAGGCAGCTGGCGTGACGCTGGGTATCAACTACCCAAAGCCAGCCATCGGACTCACCGAAGGACGCGACCGCGCCCTCGAAGCATTCAAGAACTTACGCGGTAAATAAAAGCGGTATTGTCCTTGTCGGGCGATGGACATTGCCGTGGATTAATCGTCATGAACGAATCGAATCCCAGCACCTGCCCCGAGTGCACGATGAACGAAATCATTAGTCACACGAAACACTGGGAATGTGCGACCTGCGGACACGAATGGCCCAAGCCTGAAACCCCGAGCGAGTCCGACGGACCTCGCATCGTCAAAGACGCCAATGGTACCATCTTAACAGATGGAGACACGGTCGTTCTTATTAAAGATTTAAAGCTTCGCGGCTCCTCCGGCGTCATTAAAGGCGGTACCAAGGCCAAGAATATTCGGCTCGTCGACGGTGACCATGAAATCGATTGCAAAATCGATGGCACCCCAATCGGACTTAAGGCCGAGTTTGTAAAGAAGGCCTAAAACAAAAGAGCCCCGAAAATTCGGGGCTCTTTTGTTTTATACGCCGAAGGTAGATTAGGCCTTAACTGCTTTGCGGCGACGAACTGCCACTGCAGCAAGGGCAAGTACGCCTAAGCCTAGACCGTAAGTAGAAGGCTCAGGAACGGGAGGGGTGTTGACATTTGAACCAATCAAGAAGCCACCCGAATAAGTTGTGTCAGCACCGTTTGCAACAGTGACTATGAAGGCAAGTTCTGTAACGTGATTCCAATCAAAATTGCGATTCGCTAGAAAAGAATTAAAAACCTTTGGGTATTCTACAGGGCTCCCAGTCACTGCGTTCACCGACTGATTCCAGCTTGCACTATATCCTTCCCAGTCCGCAACTATCCATGTTAAATGAGTCGAGAGATCGGAAGAAACAATAGTTTGAGTGAGCCAGTTATTCGGATTAATACTAATACCATTCGGGTCCACGGTCGTATAATCTAGAACAAATCGGGATGAATAAGCCGGGGTGCTTAAAGTCAAAGTGCCATTACCAGGCATAGAAATCGATGTGTGCTCTGAGTTACTTGACGCACCACCTGTTACAGAAAGCGTACGATAAAAAAGACCATTTCCCGTTAACACCGGGGAATTCGTAGTATTAGCAGTGTTACTGCCACTAACTGATATTCCGGCTGCGGAGTTAAAGTTATCAATTGGGGTGTACGTAACCGTACTTGCAGCCAAACGGCTGGAAATAAGTGCGAAGGCTAAAAGTTGAGGGAATTTCATAGGGGGCTTGAATGACAAATTTCTACTAAGAAAGTAATTCTGTGCAACATATTATCAGTCTGTCGACTCAAACCACAAAAGAGCGAAATCACCCAAAATACTCCACCCCACCCTCAAAAAGGGCCTGGTACTTGTTTCCAGGAATATTTTTAGCAACGTTCGCACCGCGGCGCTCACTGTGCCCCATCTTGCCAAGGATGCGTCCACAGGGACTCATAATACCTTCAATCGCCTGGGCCGATCCATTCGGATTAAATTCAATGGCATTCGAAGGGACGCCCAACGGGTCACAGTACTGGAAGGCGACCTGTCCATTGCGGGTGAGTTCGGCGATGACTTCCGGTGAGGCCGTGAAACGTCCTTCACCATGCGAAAGCGGAATATTATAAAGTTGCCCCACTTCTAAACGAGATAACCAAGGCGACTTCACTGAAGCCACACGGGTATGAGCGTAACGCGAAATGTGTCGGGCAATACGATTATGGAAAAGCGTCGGGGCTTGGGCGTCGACATCGCGAATTTCACCAAAGGGCACCAGCCCGAGCTTAATCAGCGCCTGAAATCCGTTGCAGATGCCCAAGGCTAAGCCATCGCGCGACTTTAGCAGATCCATGGTCGCGTCGCGCACCACGGGAGATTTAAATACGGCAGCAATAAATTTACCCGAACCGTCGGGTTCATCACCGGCCGAGAAACCGCCAGGAATCATCAAAATCTGCGAACGCTTAATCGCTTCAGCCAAGGCTTGCAGCGATTCCGCCAAGCCGCTGCCATCTAAATTTCTCAGGACTAAAATTTCGGGTTCGGCACCAGCCTGACGGAACGCACGGGCCGTATCGTACTCACAATTACTTCCAGGAAACACTGGTATGATAACGCGCGGACGAGCCACCTTAACCTTGGGCTTCAATCCCGAACGTACCGCAAAAGAAATAGTCTCTGGCTTACCTTCAGGCTCGGTTGCACGTGTGGGGAAGACCGACTCCAATACGCCTTCATGAGCTGCTAAAAGTTTTTCAACCGCAATGACCAAACCAGGCCATGCGATTTCCGCTTGGGCCGTGGTTTTTCCTAAAACTTGATGCGGCAAGCCACCGAGGTCCGATGGTGACGCCACCTCGAGTAACACAGATCCATACGCAGGGACTAAGAATTCAGCCGTTGGTGCAGCGTCTAATGCAATACCAATACGATTACCAAAAGTCATACGGGCGAGTGCGTGCCCCACTCCACCCTGACGCACCGCTGTCGCCGCGCGCACTTTGCCGGCTTTAATTAAGTGATAAACCGCAACCAGACGTTCACGGGCAATTTTCAGGTCTGGCAATTGAGCCGAAGTGCGCGGCACATTGACCAACACCACCGTCGAACCAGCTTGTTTAAATTCAGCGGAAATCACTTCCGAGGCCTTACCCGGCACAATGGCAAAAGAAACCAACGTGGGCGGCACATCGAGGTCCTTGAATGAGCCTGACATACTGTCTTTTCCGCCTATCGCAGCCGTACCAAATTCAAGTTGTGCCTCCAATGCACCCAATAACGCGACCAACGGCTTGCCCCAACGCTTAGGGTCTTGTCCGAGTTTTTCAAAATACTCCTGCAAGGTCAGACGTGCACGTGCCGGATTTCCACCCGCCGCCGTCAGACGTGCCAAAGATTCCACCACGGCACACACCGCACCGTGACCAGGCGACCATTGTGCGACCTCCGGATTAAATCCATAAGACATAATCGTACAGACATCAGTCTCACCATTCAGTACGGGAAGTTTCGCTGCCATCGCCTCCTGTGGCGTGCTCTGCGTGACTCCACCATAGGGATGCAGCACGGTATTCGCACCAATCGAAGCATCGAAACGCTCCACTAAGCCACGCTGTGAGGCATTGGGTAAAGCTGAAAGGGTCGCGACTAAATCTTCCGCCGTGATTGCCTTAGCCGAAACTTGGAAAGGACTTTT
This sequence comes from Opitutia bacterium, assembly GCA_947373115.1. Classification (GTDB taxonomy): domain Bacteria; phylum Verrucomicrobiota; class Verrucomicrobiia; order Opitutales; family UBA953; genus UBA953. Next base: position 11,399 of record CANBWJ010000005.1, read on the forward strand.
ACTTTCATCGGGAGCTTGCACCTGAGCAGTCGAAGTTTGGGTGACGCCATTGGTATCGAGAAAATCGCGTGCGATATCCACCACGCGTTGCCCGCGCCACTCCATGATAAGTCGACCCGTATCGGTAACGTCGGCCACTAAAACGGCTTCGAGGTTTTCACGTCGCGCGGCCGCTAAAAATGCAGGCACGTCCTTGGGCTCAAGCACGACTGCCATGCGCTCCTGGGATTCAGACAAAGCAATCTCCGTGCCGTCTAAGCCATCGTATTTCAAAGGCACCCGATCCAAATGAATATGCAACGACGGGGCCAATTCACCAATCGCCACGGAAACTCCGCCCGCACCAAAATCATTACAACGTTTAATTAATCTGCTGACCGCTGGGTCGCGGAACAGTCGTTGCAGTTTACGTTCGGTTGGTGCGTCACCCTTTTGCACTTCCGCCGAATTCTGTAAAGCGGTCTCAGTATGCTCCTTCGACGAACCCGTGGCACCGCCCACCCCATCGCGTCCCGTTCGGCCACCGACTAAAACAATCACGTCGCCAGGAGCCGGCACTTCGCGCCGCACACAATCCCGAGGGCCCGCCGCGACTACCGCGCCGATTTCCATGCGCTTTGCGACGTATCCCGGGTGGTAGTGCTCCGAAACCAAACCGGTCGCGAGACCGATTTGATTACCGTAAGATGAATAACCGGCCGCTGCACCGGTGGTAATTTTACGCTGCGGCAATTTACCAGGCAAAGTTTGGTCATACGGAGTTAATGGATTCGCCGCACCCGTTACGCGCATGGCTTGATAAACATAGGATCGACCCGATAGTGGGTCGCGAATGGCACCGCCTAAACAGGTAGCCGCACCACCAAAAGGCTCAATCTCCGTAGGGTGATTATGAGTTTCGTTTTTAAACATCACCAACCACTCTTGAATTTTTCCATCAATTTCCACCGGCACCACAATCGAAGCCGCATTCACCTCTTCGGAGTCTTCCATGTCATCCAAGATGCCGCGGTGCTTCAATTCGCGGCCACCAATGGTCGCGATATCCATTAAACAAATCGGCTTACCTTGGCGGTTAAGACCCAGACGAACATGCTTGTATCGCTCCCAGGCCAAGCGGAAGGGCTCCAGTAATGGCGAAGGCTCAAATTCAACCGCCGTTAATTCCGCTAAAAAAGTGGTGTGACGACAGTGGTCCGACCAATAAGTATCGAGCAACTTAATCTCCGTGAGCGTGGGCTCACGCTTCGCTTCATCGCGAAAATACTTTTGGCAGAAAACCAAATCTGCATCGGACATCGCTAAGCCCAACTGCTTACGCAAAGCAATGAGCTCAACCGCTGACTTAACCAAGAAACCTGGCAGCGAAGCCACTGCCTGGGGCGACGGGGCGACTCGACGTAACGATGTAGGCTTGGTTAATGCGGCCTCACGCGAATCAACCGGATTAATTAAATAAGCCTTAATACGTTTAATGTCCGAATCAGAAAGTTTTCCAGACAGCACAAACACTCGAGCGGCCGCAACGGTGGGGCGATCACCGCCGCCCACAATTTGTAAACACTGTGCCGCTGAATCCGCCCGCTGATCAAACTGACCGGGCAAGTATTCAACTCCGAAAGCGATTTCGCCCGACGCCAAGGAAAACGACTCACTGCTAACATCATCCACCGGAGGCTCCGCAAAAACCGTCGGGACGGCCAACTGGATTGCCGTTTCGCCGGCGCCTTCAATATCATAGCGCTGCAAAATCCGAACGGACTGCAAATCGGTCAAGCGGAGGGAGTCGCGCAGGTCACGCAACAACGCTTCGGCTTCTGACCGAAAGGCCGGCTTTTTTTCGACAAAAAGGCGTTTCATGAATTCCCCTACCTTGTCGGAAATTTAGCCGGGAGGACGATACTAAACTGTCATTTGTTAGTAAATGAGGCACGGACTTTAACGTAACCGCAAACCTTCGACCACAAAGCATGTCCGGCCGATTAGTACCGGCTTATCAATACAATCACAATTACCACAATCACCACCATCGCTATACCTAAATACACCGGACGCATGGCGGTGTTCGAACCAGACATGCCCCCTTCATGATTTTGATACAGGGTCGTGCCCGCCCGGGTAATACCCTGGATAACCACGTCTGGATAAGCTCGTCCCGGAACCTCAATGACCGTCCCCACCGCCAAGCCCAGGCGAATGAGCTCTTGATACGCCAAGGTTTTCCGTTCGGTTGAAAAACCATCAAAGGCATTACACTCGCGACCGATGAACAAACGCTCTAGGGCGAGCATGGCATCGGCCGAGATATAATGTCGTTTTCTTTTTCTTGGTTTAGGCGTGCTCAATGGAAGTGACTTATCTTCAGTTGTAGGTATTGTAAAGTCAGACAATAATTCGATCCGTCTATTCTACATTCTACAGTTAGCCTCGCAAGGCCGTCATGCCTAAACATTTAACCAAACCACAAAAGTCAATCGCCGTCGCACTTTCTATTGCCGGTTCGGACAGTGGGGCGGGTGCGGGCATTCAAGTCGACCTCCTGACTTTCGCCGCCCAAGGCGTCTACGGCACCACTGCCATCACCTGTTTAACGGCCCAAAACCCCCAAGGCGTCAGCGCTGTGCATGCCGCACCCGCCGCCTTTGTCATCGAACAATGCGAGCAAGTGTGCCGCTACTACGCACCCCAGGCCCTCAAAACGGGCATGCTCTTCAACCAAGGCATCGTCGAGGCCGTGGCTGATTTTATAAGAAAAAATAAAATTACCGCGGTGGTCGATCCCGTCATGGTGGCTACCAGCGGCGCCACCCTCCTAACCGACGAAGCCGTTGCTTCACTCAAGTCCCAACTCATCCCCTTGGCCACCTTGGTCACACCCAACTTGGATGAGGCGGCGATATTATTGGGCCGCCCGGTCAAGGGAGGCGATCAGTGCGAAGCCGAGGCCCTCGCCCTCGCCCAAATTTATCGTGTACCCTTTTTGCTCAAAGGTGGACACGGCCAAGGGCAGCTGCTGGTCGACACCCTCGCCTGGCCCGATGGTCGTACGGCTAAATTCACCGCTAGTCGCATCGAAAAAATCGATACACACGGGAGTGGCTGCACCCTCTCGGCCGCCATCACCGCCCGCCTAGCCTTGGGGGAGGACCTCCTGACCGCTGTAAAAGCTGCCCATACTTACCTTCAAAAAGGCATGCAGAATCCTCTATTTGTAGGCGGCTCAAACCAGATTCGACACTGAAATTATAGGGGTTTAGTGATTGGAAGACGGGTCCGCGCCAGTGTCTATTATGAGCCGGGTCGCTCCATTTCCCTTGCCCCCATTAGTTCCCTATCTTTTCTACCCTATTCGAAGCAGCCTAAAGCCTGCCGCCGACCATGACTAAAAAGAAAACAGCCTCCAAAACCTCCAACCGCTCCTCGTCCGCCTCCACCTCCACTGGCGGCGTCAAAATGCGCGGCTGTGATGTCATGGTTCGCTGCTTAGAAAACCTCGGGGTCGACACGATCTTTGCCTACCCAGGTGGTGCCTCCATGGAGCTCCACCAAGGGCTCACCCGTTCGAAAAAAATTCGTACCATTTTACCACGGCACGAACAAGGCGGTGCCTTTATGGCGCAAGGCTATTCGCGAGCCACGGGCAAACCAGGCGTTTGCATGGCGACCTCCGGACCGGGCGCCACCAACCTCGTCACGGCCATTGCCGATGCGCACATGGATAGCATTCCGCTCGTGTGCATCACCGGACAAGTTTACCAGCAGTTCATCGGACGTGCCGCTTTCCAAGAAACCGACTTCTATGGCATGACGCTTCCCATCGTGAAGCACTCGTTCCTCGTTCTCGATTATAACGAGCTACCGATGATCATGTACAAGGCTTTCAAGATCGCGACCACTGGTCGCCCTGGACCCGTTGTCATCGACATCCCTAAAGACGTCCAACAACACGAGTGGGTGCCCGTTTTTCCAAAGTCGATTAACGACTTGGAAATCCTTGGCTTACAAGTTCCGCCTAAAGCACCCGATGCCCAATTTAACACGGTTTTACGCCTCATCGAGAAGGCCAAACAACCCGTACTCTACGTTGGGGGAGGCATTCTTTCCGCCCACGCCCACAAGGAATTAATGGCTTTTGCCTTGGCCACCGGCATTCCCGTGGCGAGCACACTCATGGGTCTCGGTGCTTTCCCTTCGGATCACCCACAATCACTTTATTGGTACGGCATGCACGGCACCGTTGCCGGCAACTGGGCCGTCTGTAAGAGCGACTTACTCATCGTTCTCGGTGCTCGTTTTGACGATCGTATCACCGGCGCCATCGAAAAGTTTGCTCCCGACGCCACGATTGTCCACGTCGACATCGATCGCTCCGAACACCACAAAAATAAATTCGCCGATTACCCGATTCACTCGGACGTGAAACATGCGCTCCTGCGCCTGTGCGCACTATCCAAGAAAGGCTTCAAGAAACCCAACCTGAAGAAATGGTACACAACCATTAACGGCTGGAAAAAACAACACCCCTTCCCCTTCAGCTACGACCGCAAAGGCTCCAAGCACATCCTGCCCCAGGAGGCCATCGAGACGCTCTTTAAGGAAACCAAAGGTGAAGCGATTATTTCCACGGGCGTCGGCCAACACCAAATGTGGGCCCCGCAGTACTACCAATTCAATAAGCCACGCACGTTCATTAGCTCCTTAGGCGCTGGTACCATGGGCTTTGGCTTGCCTGCAGCCATCGGCGCGAAGGTCGCTTGCCCCAAGAAACAGGTCATCGATATCGATGGCGACGGATCATTCTTGATGAACATCCAAGAGTTGGCGTGCATGAAAATCGAAAAAATCAACGCGAAGGTCATGCTCCTCAACAATCAGCATTTAGGCATGGTCGTGCAATGGGAAGACCGCTTCTACGCCGGCGTACGCGGACACACGGTTTTAGGTGATGCCACCAACATCGGAAGCCCCGATAACCCAGCGGGACTCTACCCTGACTTTGTTAAAATTGCCAACGGCTTTGGCATCAAGGCCCGTCAAGTCATCAAGCGTGAAGAGTTACGTGACGCCATTCGCGAAATGCTCGCGCACGACGGACCCTACCTGCTCGACGTCATCGTTCCTTACACCGAACACGTTCTGCCATTCATTCCGCAGAAAAAGTCGGCGATGGAAATTTTGACGAAGTAAGGTTTACAGTCCAGCCAACCAGCGCTCAGCTTCAATCGCGGCCCGACACCCCATGCCCGCTGCCGTGATGGCTTGGCGATAAACGTGATCGGCACAATCGCCGGCGACAAAGACGCCCGGAACTTTCGTGCTCACAGTATTGTCCTCAGCGATAAAATAGCCATTTTCATCCACGCTCAGTGCGGGCGTGAACGCCTTGGAATTGGGAATGTGACCAATCGCAATAAACACGCACTTACAGGGGATATCACGGTTTTTTCCCGAGGCATCTTGGACCCGCAAGCTGTGCACTTTGCCATCGGCACCGCCCAGCACCTCGAGAGGCGCACAGTTCAGCGCGAGTTCAATTTTTTCGTGAGCCTTTACGCGCTGCACCATGATTTCGGAAGCGCGGAATTTATCGCGACGGTGCACTAAAATCACTTTCGACGCAAAGCGCGTCAGAAACAAAGCTTCTTCACAAGCGGAGTCGCCACCACCGACCACGACCACCGGCACATCGCGATAAAACGCACCATCGCAGGTCGCGCACGTCGTCACGCCATTGCCGCCGTAATATTCTTTTTCGCCAGGAATACCGAGCAAGCGCGGCGAGGCACCCGTGGCGATGATGACCGCTTTCGCTTCATACGTGGCTTCACCGCCCACGAGTTTTTTGACGGGGCCCGAGAAATCAACGGAGTCGATACGATCCCAAGCAAAGCGGGCACCGAAACGCTCCGCCTGTGCTTTCATATTTGAAATGAGTTCATTGCCATCAACGCCGTGGACGAAGCCTGGAAAGTTTTCGACTTCCGAGGTCGTGGTTAATTGTCCACCAGGTTGGCCACCTTCGAGCACCAAAGGGGTGAGCCCTGCACGGGCAGCGTAAATTGCGGCGGTCAGGCCAGCGCAGCCCGTACCTAAAATTAAGACGTTTTCAGCCATAGGGAATAACCCCATCTTGGAGTCTCTCCGCTAACGGCAAGGCGGAAAACACTCCCCCCGCGAAGTTTTGCATCGATTCCATACCGCAATGAGATTGCTGATGGCGCAAGAAAACCCTGAATTAGCAGGCGAGCACCCATGTCTCTCTTTATCCGTAACGCCAGTATTGCCGACTTGCCCGCAATTCTAGAAGTAGAAAAAAGCTGGCCCGAGAGCGGCCGTGCCAGTGCGGATAAATTTATCGCCCGGATTCAGAAATTCGCTCAAGGTTTTTTCCTCGTCTGCAAAACTTTACCCAACGGCGAGGAAAAAGTCGTGGCGACCGTTACCTCCATGCCACTGTGGTTCGACCCAAATCAGGTCAGTCAGTTTACGTCGTGGGATAAAGTCACCCATCATGGCATGCTGGACGACTGTAACCTTAACCATAAAAATGCACTTTATATCATCTCGGGCGTAATCGATAAAGCGCACCGCGGGGAAAATATCTTTGAGCCTGGGGTACTTCGCGTCGCCCTGCAGGCTCAGAATCTTGGCATGCGCTACGTTATCGCGGGTGCCGTTATTCCCGGATATCGAAAGTATTGTCAAAATCATCAGGAGATCCCCGCCTGGGAATACTGCCAACAACGGAAGGGCTCTAAGCTCGTTGATCCACTTTTAGCCATGTACGAAGGGATCCAATTTCGCATACCCCATGCTTCACACGTGGTACCTGAATACTATCCCGACGACGCCAGTCGCAATTATGCGGCAATCGTCGTAAGGGATTTATCCACAGACCCACTGAGTGAAACTAAATTCTTACGTGACTGATAAATTCTTCAAACTTACCATTCGGTCCACGAGGAATATCCGGCAAGAAGGTATAGAAAATTTCAAAGGGGTAACCCAAGTGACGCTGCATCATTAAAGTCACCCGTCCCTGCTCTTCGCTCGTGAGCTCTCGCTCCAAGACTAGTTTTATTTCTACACTCTTAAGTGAGTGTTGCACACATTGAAACTGCGAGACTTTCACTCCCGTCTCTCGCATGATTTGCCCGTGCTCACCCAAATAAGGGAAGAGACTATAAAGGCTCTCGCCCCCAGGCATAATCAAACGATTCCGCTGCCGTCCGTGAATACGTTTAATCACCGGCAAGCCGCGCCCACACGGACACGCTGGACCAAACTCCGCATAATCGCCTACTTCATATCGAATTAAGGGCGTCGCAAAGTTGTTAAGGCTAGTAATAAGCACCCGCCCCGTCACCCCAGCCGGACAGGCCTTACCCTCGTCATCCACAATCTCCAGAATAACGTTTTCCGCTTGCACGTGGAAATGGTCCGCTTGCGGACATTGCACAGCCAAATACCCCGCCTCTTCACAGGTATACATGTCAACGACTACAGCACCCCATGCGTCGACTAAAGCCTTGCGCATGGCCGCAGTTAGAGTCTCCCCCACCACCCGCAGTTGCCGAACCTGGGGCAACTTTAGTCCACTTTCTTGCACGTAATTCGTGAGCGCTAAAAGGTTGGAAGGAAATGAAATCAGATAATCGGGCTTCTCGCGCTGCAACCACTCTAACTGTTCGGACAATTTTGCGGTTACGTTTAAAAGTGAAGTGGCTCCCGTGGCGAAAATCGGCTCCACGACTTCGCCCCAATTCTGGCCAGCCGCCCCCTCCGGCGGCATTGCGACTCCCGGACTCGCCCAACGAATGGCACAGAGCTTACCCGAAAAATCCCTCTCGTGCCAAAGGTGCTCCCGTAGTGCAAACGCTAACCATGAAAGGTGCGTAACGGAAGTGCGCCCAAACCGAACCGGCCTCCCCGTCGATCCAGAGGTTGTACCGAACTGAATCTTACCGTGTTCGAACGGCAAATTATTGGTCACGAAATGATCGCCCGCTTCTTGGACGTCTTTGCGGCGCGTAATCGGCAAGCGTGCTAAAAAATCTTCGTCAATAATTTCAGGAAGGGCTAAGCCCAACTTTGCCCAAGCGTCACGGTAGTAGGCCACCGATTTCTGCGCGTGCTTTAAAATCAGATTAAGCTGTTGTAATTGGGCCTTTCTCATCTCTTGAGCCGACCACCATTGCGAACGCTCTAACTGAAAAAGCATCGCAAGTCGCAAGGCGTTCGGTGGTGCCGGCAAGGCCACCAGTTGCTGACTGGGGACAAGCGATTTAACAATGCGAGGGGTCATGCTGGGACAATTTCTACAACTAATTCATCCAAACTCCGGAACGCTGAAAGCGTCCGCCAATGGTGACGAACGGGTCGCAGTTCTTTGACTAAAGGCAGGAAAGCTTGAAAAGCGATTTGGGCTTCTAATCTCGCCAAAATTGAGCCCATACAGCGGTGTAAACCAACCCCAAAAGCAATGTGTCGATTATCCGCTCGGTGAATATTGAATAACTCCGGGTCATTAAAGACGGCCGCATCTTGATGCGCCGCCCCCACAAGCGCTGTCATCATCGTGCCTCGGGGGATAATAAAATCGCCAAATGCGACCTCTTCATGCGTCCACCGACTCAACTTCTGAACGGGCGCATCGTAACGTAATATTTCTTCGATGGCTGCCGGAATTAATTCGGGGTGCTGCTTCAGCTCGCTAAAAACCGCGGGGTGGTCCGCCAGCAATTGAATCCCACTGGCAATCAGGTTTTTCGTGGTCTCGTGACCCGACCAGAGCAGGAAAATTAATCCGCTATTTAACTCCGCCGCCGTCAATTGCATGGGGTCGTTGTGCAACATTCGAATCAATGAATGCGGGGGCAATTCTTCTGCTCGTGCGAGTAACCCATCAAAATAATCGGTCATCAACTTCACCACCTCCGCTCCCGTCTGCATTCCCTCGTGCGTCCCCGAATCCATTGCAGCCGTGAGCTTCGCCGACCACTGGTAAAACAAATCCATATCGGCGGCAGGCACGCCCAGAATCTCAGCAATCACCATCACCGGAAGAGGATAACAAAAATTCTTTAAAAGCTCCACTTCGCCCCGCAGCGGATACTTGGTTAAAAGTTCGTGCGCTCGTCGAAGGATAAAAGGCTCCACCGCTGCAATGGCCGCGGGCGTGAATGGCATCGTGAATGCCCTTCGCACCACATCGTGCCTCGGTTGATCCATAAACAGCATCCAATGACTGACGGTCTGCTCAACGGACCCCAACGTCTGACCCGCCTTGGAAAACGGACCCACCCCGTCAGGGGGGTTGCGCTTAAATTGCTTACCACCCAACAACCTCGAGCAATCTTCGTGACGGGTAACATAAACCACTCCCTCATGATTCATGAAGACGGGTGTATTTTTTATAAAATCACGGTAATGTCTATGGATATTGTCCTGGAAATCTGCGGACCCAAAATTAGGGCTAAGCTTAGGGATTACGGCAGACATCTTAATGCATCGGCAAAATGAGGTGACGAAGGACTTTTGCAACCCATCGCTGAGATGTATGGAAATAGGCGGCAAAGGTAGCCGATACAGTGCAGACGGCTGAAGACAGATTTTAGCCCGATTTTTTGCCAAAATAACCCAAATTAGGTGAATTGGGCTTTGACTCACACTGAGCCGAGGTGGTTTGCTACACCTCGCGTCAGGACCCATGTTTCTAAGTCTCATCAAGCTCTTTGCCGGCAGCCACAATCGGAGGTTCCTCCGTAAATGTGGACCCCTTGTCTCCCGCATTAATGCCCTCGAGTTAGAGTACCAAAAGCTCACCGACGCTCAAGTTCAGGGCAAGACCGCCGAACTCAAAGCCCGTCTCGCTCGCGGTGCGAGCATTGACTCCCTCCTGCCCGAAGCTTTTGCCGTGGTGAAAAACGCCGCCCGTCGACTCAAGGGCACCACCGCCATCGTCTGCGAACACGAGCAGACCTGGAACATGGTACACTTCGATGTGCAACTCATCGGCGGTATCGCCCTGCACCAAAATAAAATCGCCGAAATGGCCACCGGTGAAGGTAAGACATTGGTCGCCACCCTGCCCCTTTACTTAAACGCCCTCACGGGGAAAAATTGTCAGCTCGTCACGGTCAATGATTACCTTGCACGACGTGACTCCGAGTGGATGGGTCACCTCTACCGCTGGCTAGGTCTGACCGTTGGTTGCATCCAAAATCAAATGAACAACGAAGACCGTCAAGCGGCCTATCGTTGCGACATCACCTACGGTACCGCCTCCGAGTTTGGCTTCGATTACTTACGCGACAATGGCATGGCACTCAGCGCCGGCGAACAAGTCCAACGCGACCACTACTACTGCATCGTCGATGAAATCGACTCCATCCTGATCGACGAAGCCCGCACGCCACTCATTATTTCTGGCCCCGTCACCGAGGAACGCGAACCGCCCTTCCCCCGCCTAGTGGATGACGTTAAAGCCCTCTTTGAAGCCCAAACTAAACTCGTTACGCGCCTCATCAACGAAGCCGAAACCGAGCTTAGCAAAATCACGGAAAACAAAGAGCCTTCGGAAATCACGCTCGATAAACTCTGGCTCGCCGCCCACGGCATGCCACGTAACAAAACTTTTGCGCGCCTCATGGAAAATGGTCGCTGGCGCAAATCACTCGAGAAGCACGAAGGCATCCTAGCCAGCGAAGTGGAGAAAGATCGCCGCTACCACTTGAAGGAGCGTCTTTACTTCTCCATCAGCGAACGCGACCACGAATCCGACCTAACCCAGTTGGGTCGCGACACCCTTCGCCCCGGCAATCCCGACGCGTTCGTCCTCCCCGATCTCCCCACTCGCTACGTCGAACTCGATAAAGACGAGTCCCTCACTCCCGAACGCCGGGCGGAATTACGCAATGAAGCCGAACAGGCCTACGTTCGCGCCTCGGAAGACATTCACGCTATCGGCCAACTCATTAAGGCCTTCGCACTCTACGAATGCGACCGCCACTACGTGGTCCAAGAAGGCAAGGTTCTCATCGTTGATGAAAACACAGGTCGTATCATGACGGGTCGTCGCTGGAGCGATGGCCTGCACCAAGCGGTCGAAGCCAAGGAAGGCGTCGCAATGGAAAAAGAGAATAAAACCTACGCCACCATCACGATTCAGAATTATTTCCGCATGTACCGCAAACTCTCGGGCATGACGGGCACTGCCGAAACGGAGGCCACTGAATTTAATGAAATTTACGGGCTAACCGTCGTCACCATCCCCACCAACCAGCCGTGCATTCGGATCGACGCCAACGACATCGTCTTTAAGACCCGTCGCGAAAAATACGCTTACGCCGTTAACGAAGTTAAGGAATCGCATAAGCGCGGACAACCTGTGCTCGTAGGCACCGCCTCCGTCGAAGCCTCCGAAACCTTAAGTCGCATGCTCACCCTGAGTCGCATTCCGCACAAAGTTCTGAACGCGAAAAACCATGAGCATGAAGCCGACATCGTAGCCCTCGCCGGACAAAAAGAGGCGGTGACGATCGCAACTAACATGGCTGGACGTGGCACCGACATTCGTCTCGGTGAAGGCGTTCGCGAACTCGGTGGCCTTTACGTGCTCGGCACCGAGCGCCATGAATCCCGCCGCGTGGACCGTCAGCTCCGCGGCCGCTGCTCGCGCCAAGGTGACCCCGGTCGCACCCGCTTCCTGATCGCCCTCGAAGACGACCTCATGCGTCTCTTCTCCAACGCAGGCATTATTTCCTCGATGCTCGAAAAATCTTTCAAGGAAGGCGAGCCCCTCGAACACCCTCTACTCAATCGCTCGATTGGCACTGCTCAAAAACGCGTGGAAGGCCAAAACTACTCCCAACGTAAGCGCCTCTTGCAATACGATGACGTGCTCAATCACCAGCGTCATATTATCTACAGCCTGCGCAATCGCGCCCTGGCCGAGGGCCAATCCCGTCAGTCCATCCTCGAAATCATCAGCGAGGAAATCGATGACCGACTCAACACCGCCTTCCCCGACGAAACCTCCACCGCCGAACGCAATGGTGCTGAAGCTTTCGTGGGTTGGTTTGTGAGCACCTTCCCGATTCGTCTGACGGTCGAAGAAATCATTCCGCTCAACCGCGACCTCGCGACGGCCTTCGTCATGAAGAAAATCTCCGAGCTCCACGCGAGCCGCGAGAAACACGAACCCAAGGAAGTAGTCCAACACATCGAGAAACACATCTTAATTCGCTCCATCGATCGCAACTGGCAGAATCACCTAACCGAGATGGACGAACTTCGTCGGGCGGTTTCACTCCGTGGCTACGCCCAAAAGGATCCGCTCAACGAATATAAAAGCGAAGCTTACCGTGCGTTCGAACAACTCATGCGACAACTTCGCACCGAAGTTTGCACCGGGCTCTTCCGAACCGCTTCTTCGATGGAAGCCCTTGAAGCACTGATTCGTTCTTCTCAAGGCCAAGCCGTGGCGACGGGACCCGCCGAGCCCGGCACCCCCGAAGATACCACTTCGTCCAATGCCATGAGTGCCCAACCGAAGGCCGAACCCTTCCGTCGCAGTGCCAACAAGATTGGTCGTAATGATATCGTTCGCATTCGCAAAGGCGAAGAGACCCTCGAACTCAAATGGAAAAAAGCTGAGCCCATGGTGCGCGACGAGGGCTGGCGGTTAGTGCAAGAGGTCTCCGAATGACCTCCGGTCGCTCGGCATTCCTTCGCAACCCCATCGTGCAATCCTGGGTCGGCATCGGACTGACTGCCGTTTTACTTTTCTTTTCCTTTCCGCCCGTCGGACATCCCTTCATCGCTTTTATCGCACTCGTTCCCGCGATCCTGGCTTCAACGCAAAACCCTTCATTCTCCTGCTGGCGGAAAGCGGCTTTCACTTGCAGCTGGATCCTTTGGATCAGTCTACTCATCTGGCTGCGCCACGTCTACCCGCCACTCGGTTACATCGGCCTCATTTTTTTGACCGCGTACTGCGCCCTTTATTTATTCAGCTGGCTTATTTTTTTACGCTGGGTTTTTCCAACGACGAAAGGTGCAAGCATCGGTTATCGCGTTCTCGTTCTTCTAGGTACCGCTGGAGCCTGGGGGACGCTGGAATGGATTCGTGGAAATTTCTTAACTGGATTCGCTTGGCTCCCCCTTTCCGCCAGCCAGGAATCTAACCCTGTTTTACTCAGCCTCTGCTCGTGGGTCGGACCCTACGGACTCTCCGTCCTACTGGTCATGATCAACCTGGGGCTCGCCAGCTGGATTATTCGTATGGTGCGCTTAGCCCGAGACACCCATGTAACCAGGCCCGCCACCACGACCGATTGGCTCTCACGCCTCACCCCCGAACTTTACCTCGGACTTTCACCCCTGCTCTTAGGCTTCGTCGTTTTTGGCAATAACATCCAAAGCCGCATGAATTACCCTACCGATTCGCTGATGGTTGGTATAGTGCAGACGGACTTTGATCCCAACGCCAAGTGGGATTCCCACCGCCTCGAAAATCACCTCCAAAAAATTACCGAGTTCACCAAGGCAGCCGCCCTGCCCGACAGCCAGGGGCAGCGCCCCGATTTTATTCTTTGGCCCGAAGCCGCCCTGCCGCTGACGCTAAATAATTATCGTTACGTGGAAATACTCCGCGAACTGTCGCAGCAAACTCAGACCCCCCTCGTGATTGGTGCAATTGATAAACGCGATGAGGGCTACAGCAACAGCGTCGCCGTAGTCACCGAGCGCGGAATTCAATCTCCCGTTTACGCCAAACGACACTTAGTGCCTTTCGGGGAATACGTCCCCATGGCCAGCGTTTTACCACTCCGAAAAGTTGTACCCATCGCTGAAGATTGCGTTGCTGGAAATAGCCCCTCTCTCCTCACCGTGACCAATCGCCAAGGCCAAAGCTTCCAAGGTGGGGCATTGGTTTGCTATGAAGATGTTTTTCCTGAACTCGCCCGTGAACACGCCCTCGCGGGAGCCGACTTCCTCATCGTGGTCACCAACGACGCTTGGTACGGACGCGAGATGGGTGCTTATCAACACGCCGCACACTCCGCCCTCCTCGTAGCCTCCACTGGCTTACCGATGGTACGTTGCGGTAATGCCGGCTGGAGCGGCAGCATCAATGCCACTGGCCTCAGTCAGGCGGTGACCGCCTCAGGTCAGCCCGCAGACACGATTTATTTTGCCGGTCAACGCAAGCTCAGCCCCATTATCCCGAAGCCCAAAGGCTTACCGCACACTCCCTGGGTCCGTTACGGTGATTGGGCTATCGCACTGGGAACCGCACTCGCAGCCCTTGCGCTTTATCGACGACGCCAATTGGCCAATTAGGAATTAGCGACGGCTCTTACCACCACCCGAGGGGGCTTCACCTTCGGGACCTTCGGCTTCTTCCGCGCCTTCATCTTCGTCCCACTTTAACTTGCCCTCGAATTCCTTATCGAGCTTCTCGTCATCTTCCACTTCAGGCAAATCAGCGATATCTTCCGCCGCCGAACTTGCACGTGCTGGCTTATCGTCATCATCATCTTCACCAGGAACTTCGTGACCTTGTGGTACGAATTCTAAAATGTCGGTAATTTCTTCGAACGGGTGAATGTCGCGTCCTTCAATCATGGCCTGGTTGCGCAATTCACTGAGCTGTTCATCCACGTCTTCAATGGTGAGCTTTTGTTCGAGCTTAATGGTGTCGTTGATTAACTTTACCCGCAGACGCATGATATGCTCTAAGAAGTCAGCGTAAGAACCCTTGTCCCCGTCCTTGATGTTCGGGAGGGCGAAGAGTTGCTCTTCGGAATCTAAAATGTGTTCGGCCACGCGTGCGAGACGCACAACCTCATCCTTGTCGCTGATCGAGTGAACTTGGAACGGCACAAAAGCGGCCTCGAGAATTTCATTCGATAAACCGTATTCGCGCAACGGATCCATCATATCCAAAACCCATGGAAGCTGAAAGGGGTCTAAGATGCCTAAACCGTCTGGCTCGTAGTGCTTGGGGTCTGAATTTTCTTTCACCCACCAAGTGCCCTTTTCTTTGTTATTACGAATCGTGCACCAAAGCAGCTTAGAGGTCGTGACAGCCATGGGTGGTTGATTTGGCGAAGTTCTCGTTGGAGTCAAGAAGGGCAATTTTTATTCCTTTTTAGGCCAACCCCTCCTTCTCCGCTTTCCTTCTAAGATTTCACCCGTACGGTGAGGGAATGTCTTTTCTGTACGAAAAAGTACTCTCCAAGGCACTCTACGCCATGGACCCCGAAAAGGCCCACCAAGTGGGGCTGCGCGGCATGGGGCTGCTGGGTGCGATAGCCCCACTGCGTTCACTCATGGAACGCTCCCTTCTGCCGACTGGAGCCAAGCCAATCCAGGCTTTTGGTTTATCTTTCCCCAATCATGTGGGTCTGGCAGCGGGCTTTGATAAAGATGGCATCGGCTGGCGCGGAGCGGCAGCCCTCGGCTTCGGCCACGTCGAAGTCGGCACGGTTACCAGACATGCTCAAGCGGGCAATGAACGCCCACGCGTTTTTCGTTATCCCAATTTAAAAGCGGTCGTTAACTCCTACGGCTTTCCCAATGCCGGTGCGGAAGCCCTTCTGCAGCGATTGTCGAAACAGCCGGGTCGTGGCCAACGAGTCTGTCCACTCGGAATTAATATCGGTAAATCTAAAATCACCCCACTCGAAGAAGCACAGGAAGATTACCTCTACTCTTTTAAATTACTCGCACCACTGGCCGACTACCTCGTCGTCAACATCAGCAGTCCCAACACGCCCGGACTCCGCGCCCTGCAGGATCGAGCCCCACTCGTGCAATTACTCTCCACGCTCTCACGCGAGAACCGCCAAACGGTCGGTGGCCCCGTGCCCTTACTTCTGAAAGTCGCACCCGATCTCAACCCGCATCAACTCGAAGACATTCTTTCCGTCGTCAGCGAAACCGGCTTT
This sequence comes from Opitutia bacterium, assembly GCA_947373115.1. GTDB lineage: Bacteria > Verrucomicrobiota > Verrucomicrobiia > Opitutales > UBA953 > UBA953. The sequence continues at coordinate 27,355 of CANBWJ010000005.1, forward strand.
GCCGGCATCATCGCCACCAACACCACGATTACCCGACCTCCAGGCACCGAAGCCTGCGTAACCAAGGGCGGCCTCAGCGGTCAACCGCTCCTCGAGCGTTCACTCAAAGTGGTGCGCTTCTTACACCAAACTTCCAGAGGCAAGATTCCCATCATTGGTTGCGGTGGTATCACGTGTGCAGCTGATGCTGGACGATTCATGGACGAGGGTGCCTGCCTGGTGCAGGTTTACTCTGGACTCGTTTTCAAAGGCCCAAGCCTAGCGACTGAAATCTCCGAGGGGCTGGCGTGGCGTCAACGCCCCTGGATCTAAAGGTTATTTCTTGCGCAGCGGAATGTGCACTTCCGACTGCTTAAAGAAGAACGGGACGAACGGACTATTCCAATAAACAGCGTAAGGCTCACCCGACGTTTCGTATTCTTTCTGCGTCAGCAACCAAGCCTTCAACGTCGCCAATCCTTCTGCGTAATTCTCTTCACTGTAGGAGCCGCGAATACCGACTGCCGCCACTAATCGCTCCGGCATAGTTTGGAATTTCACTTCCGCGTTTGGCTGCAAATCCGTGCGCACTGAAGACACGGGATCCATATAAAAGACCATCACTCCCGGCTGCATCCTCGCCTCCACGGGTGCGGTCATTGGCAAATCGTTCGTACGAAGGTAGCGGAAAAGCTTTCCGAACATTTGATTATTACTGGAAAAATAACCCTCCGCCGAATCGGTCAGCATCAAGCGGGCAGCGGGCAAAGTCTTTACCTCGCAAACCCCCGGAGCGGTCCGCGGGTAAGCTTCCTCGGTACCGCGGGCGAATGATGGTAAAAGTGAAGACATAAGGATAAGAAAGAGGGGTGCTTTCATCTGTTATTGAGTATATTCGATATCACCAAGATAGCAATGAGTAGGTGGAGATTGACGCTCCTTGCGTCCCCCTGAAAAAGGCTTTTCTTCATACCATGCCCAATCCGCTAGAAAAACCGTCTTACGGGTCACGCCTAGGACATAATTTCCTGACCGGCATGTTCCTAGTCCTACCCATCGGACTCACGTTCTACGTGGTTTCAATCTTGGTTGGACTCATCGCCGCACCCGTTCAATCCGTCCTGCAAACCTTGTTGCCGATTGTCCTCAAAGATTCGGGCTACACACCTGATTTTTCGTCCGGCCCGATGTACGGCGCCTTGGTACTCGTCTCTGCCCTCATCATGGCGGTGATACTGATCAGCCTCGGTTGGCTTTCGAAACGAATCTTCGGTCGACTGTTTAAAGCCTGGTTTGCCTTCATCATCGAACGCATGCCCGGCTTGGGGGCACTTTATAATACCATTAAACAAATGGTCGATGCCCTCAGCGGTCGTAATAAAGACACGTTCCGTCGCGTGGTGCTTGTCCAGTATCCCCGAGCTAATTGCTGGAGCATCGCCTTCGTCACTCAAGAAAATCCTGAAACCCTCTCTAATGCCATCGGCCAAAAAGTGGTGAATGTGTTCGTACCCTCTGCACCTGCACCGACCGCTGGCTTCGTCCTCCAAGTACCCGTCGATGAAATTAAAGAAACTAAACTCACCGTCCCTGAAGCCATCGGACTGCTCATGAGTTTCGGTGCCGTTGTTCCACAGTCTAAGCTTAAGAGTTAAATGTCCGCCGCCACGCTGCGATGCCTCGTTCTCGGGCGTGACCCCTCAGGCGAATCACACACCCTGCTCACCTTACTTGAACCGTCTCAAGGCTTAGAGCGTTGCCTTATTCGTCAAACACGTAGCAAACAAACGACCGCACCTGATTTGTTCGACGAGTGTGAAATCACCCTCGAACGCGCCAAAGATGGCGGCAACCGTTTTGCCCGCGACTATCGACTGCTCCATCGCTTCTCTGGCATCGCTAAAAATCATCGCACCCTCGAACGCGCCTGTCGCTTTGCCAACATGGTGCGGCGTAATCCGCCGCCACCTGAATCCGCCGAAGTCTGCTACCGCATCGCACTCGAGACTTTCACTGCGATGGCCGAACGCCCTCGACCCGATTGTGCTTACTTCAAGGGACTCTGGCTCATGATTAAAGACGGTGGCTGGCCCGTGCATGAACATTGGCTCGGCAATTTAGGGAGTCGCCAAGCCCAAGCAGCGTCCATTCTCACACAGCCACTCGATGCCCAAAGCACCGATGAAGAAGCGGTGACCAAACTTTCGATCGACCTTGAACGCTGGGCCGCTGGGGAAATTCACTTCGTGCTTCCCTGATGCGGATCGATATCAAAGCCAAACGCATCGAGGTCAGCGCCCAAGAGTTTGCCACCTTCCGTCCGGGACCAGGCGCCGGCGCCAGCAGCTCACCCTGGCGTGCCGAAGCGGGCCGACAATGGCACGAAACCATGCGCCTGCAGGCCACCGCCGAAAATTCGGCGTGGGTTTTTGAACAACCCAGCCAGTGCGAAATCTCCGCCTTGGGCTGGAAGATTATCGTCACGGGTCGCACCGATCAACAATGCTTCACCGACGGCCGATTGCACATTCGGGAAATTAAAACCGTTATCACGACCCTACCCCGTCGTCCCGAATTCCTGCAACAACGCTACGCCCACCACTTCCTGCAACTCGGCACCTACTGCCACGCCGCTCGCTTTCTTCCGAGCATTCAAGAAGTCATCGGCGAACTCGTTTTTGTCGACCCCACCGACGGCACCAAGCAAACCGTGCCGTTACCCGCAAGCGCCGAAAGCGATTTACTCAAACAGGCTGAAGTCATCGCCGCTCACGCCGAAAACCGCCGGGCAAGTCACGCCCGCCTCCTCAACCTCCCACACCGAATTCCATTCAAGGAACCTCGCCCCGAATGGCTTCAGTCCTGCGCCGACCTTGAACAGGCAACCCTCGAATCGCGCCAACGCCTCATGGTCGCACCGACTGGCTTTGGTAAAACTTCTGCCGCCCTTCATCACGGGCTTTCCTTATTACGCAGTGGTAGCGTAGGCCGACTGCTCTACGTGACCGGTAAAGGCACTGGTCAATTACAAGTCTTATCCGAACTGCGACGCCTTGCGCCATCCACTGAATTGCGCGCCCTCGTTCTTCGTCCTCGTGCCGAGCACGAGGTCGATGGCATGCCCGATGACATCGAAGAGATTCGCAAGAATTGGGCCCGCGCCGCCATTGACCCCCAAGCCCTCCTCGCTGACGGCGCTGAGCTCCAACGTATTCGAGAGATCGGAAGGATTGCGGGCGTTCCTCCATGGGACATCACCAAGGCGATGCTGGCACATGCCGAAGTGATTATCTGCGACTACAATTACGTCTTTTCACCGCGCAATCGCGCCGCCCTCGAGACCATTCCGGGATGGAACGATGGTGATACGATGTTGATTGTGGATGAAGCGCATAATCTCCCCGAGCGCGCGGCTGAGTGCCTCTCGATTCGCGATGATGCCAACGCAGCTGCCGTCTTCGCGCACACGCTCCTGCAGTGCAAAGCCCCCGAGGCCTGGTGTCAGACGACTCAAGCCTGGGCCGATTTTTTACAACGTCTCCCGAAAGCCGATGCACTTTCACCCGACGATCGCATGGAGGCGATGACACTCGCCGAGAAACTCGCCCGACTCGGCGAAACTTTCCCTTTAGACACCGACAACTTACCCGAGCCCGCACGCAATGCCGTTTGGAATGCAGCGCTCTGGTTAAAGCGACTCGAAGAAGCCGACCTCGGTTGGCTCCTCTGGTCTCCCAAAGCGGGCCAACTCAGCCTCGACTGCCTCACCGCCGCCAAAGCGACCGGTGAACGCCTAACAGCGTTTTCCCATTTTCTACTAATGACGGCCACCCCAGGCCCCAAAGGTTCATTAGCCAACGAATGCGGACTGGATCCCGATTTATTACACCGCACCGATGCCCTAGCACCTTGGCGCCACGGCGCGTACACCGTGGCGATTGATGGTCGGGTCGACACCCGACTGAAAACTCGCGACAGCCATAGCAACCGTACAGCCGTTGCCCTCATCAAACTTTCCAACGAGGGTGCCGTCGCCGCCTTCTTCCCTTCTTATAAATACGCCGAAACCATTGTAACCGAGATTCGGCGACTCCACCCCGAAGCCGCCATCGCCCTTCAACCCCGCGGACTCGGCCCCGATGGCACCGCCCGCTTCGTCGAAGATGCCCTCAAGCCCTCCGTCATACTTTGCCTCATCCTCGGCGGTTCACTGGGCGAAGGCGTCGATATGCTCGGCGGAAAAATTCGTTCCGCTGTCGTCGTCGGACCCGCCCTCCCCGAAGTCAACGCCCTGCAAGAAGCGCGTCGCAAAATGTTCGTGGAAGATGGTGCCGAAGACCCCTTCGCCCTCGCCTACATCCGCCCCGGCATGCGCAAAGTGAATCAAGCCCTCGGACGCCTAGTCCGCGCCCCAGGCCACACGGCTCGCGTGCTCCTGCATTGCCGTCGGTTCGCCGACGAGAGTTATAAAAACCTCCTCTCCAACGAATACGGCGAACCCGAAATCGTGACCGACGACGAGGGGTTCAATCAGTGGATTACGAAGAGCTGATTAGCCCTTCGCAAACTAGCGCTTGATGGTGCGCCAAATACCGACGCCGAGCACCGTGACGATGCCTATCGCCAACGCAACGGCACCCCAGTGAATACTAATACCCTTAGCCACGAAACCAGTGA
>CANBWJ010000006.1 GCA_947373115.1 Opitutia bacterium
GGGTTGATTCTCTGGACTCCGAATGGTGCGGTGATTCGCCAAGAATTACAGAACTTCATTGCCGGACAGCTTTTCCAGACTGGTTACAAGCAAGTCTTCACACCGCACATCGGTAATTTAGATTTATACCGAACCTCGGGCCACTTCCCTTATTACAAGGATGCGCAGTTCCCGCCACTAGTGGAGCGTGAGGCCATGGAAATGCTTTCGAAGGAAGGATGTGGTTGTGGTGAGTTAACCAATCGACTCGAGGGCGGGGCGATTCAGGGCTTTTTGTTGAAGCCTATGAACTGTCCGCATCACATTCGGATTTTTGCTTCTCAGCCTCATTCTTACCGCGATCTGCCGGTACGCTTAGCTGAGTTTGGTACCGTGTATCGCTGGGAACAGTCGGGTGAACTCAATGGTATGACCCGTGTGCGCGGTTTCACGCAGGATGATGGCCACCTTTTCTGTACCGAAGATCAAGTCGGTGCTGAAGTGCAGGGCTGTCTCGAATTAGTGAAAGTCGTATTAAAAACTTTGGGCCTGAATGATTATCGGGTGCGTGTCGGTCTGCGTAATCCCGATTCGAATAAATACACGGGGTCGAATGAAAACTGGGATAAGGCCGAGGCCGCTTGTCGGGCTGCCGCGAAGACCTTGGATGTGGCTTTCACGGAAGAAGCCGGCGAAGCCGCTTTTTATGGTCCGAAGATCGACTTCGTGGTGCGCGATGTGATTGGTCGCGAGTGGCAATTGGGTACGGTCCAAGTGGACTTTAATTTACCAGAGCGCTTTGAGTTAACGTACATTGGTTCCGATAATAAGCACCACCGCCCCGTGATGATTCACCGAGCGCCGTTTGGTTCGATGGAGCGCTTTGTCGGAATTCTGATTGAACACTTTGCCGGTGATTTCCCAACCTGGTTGGCACCTGAGCAAGTTCGTGTCATCTCGCTAAACGATGACATGAACGCACATTGCGAAGAAATTGCCGCACAGCTCACCGCATTGAATATTCGCTGTACCGTCGATGGTTCATCGGATAAATTAGGTGCGAAGATCCGTCGGGCCGAAATGACCAAGGTACCTCACATGTTGGTGGTGGGTAGCAAAGAAAAGGAAGCAGGCATGGTGAATGTGCGCTCCCGTGCCGATAAGACTTTTGAGGGCAATCGAACCTTAAGTGATTTTATTGCCCTTATCTCCGCCGAAATAACTGAACGTCGCCTAAAGGCGTATGTGCCACCTGCTCCCGCGGGTGGACAACCTGCGAGTGCTCACGGTGCTTAAGGCTTAGTACTTAACACTGCAACCGTAGGGCTTGGTATTGGTTTGGGTGGGTATTTTGCCAGCGACCGAAGCTGTTACGGCAGCCATGACGTAATTGGTCGCACCTTCGATATCGGAAGGCTTGGGTGACGGCACATTATCGATGGCACCACGGTAAATTAATTTACCATCTTTACCGATGACGAAGCAGTGAGGTGTGGTCTTCGCACCGTAGGCTTTCCCGATTTTTCCATCCGCATCGTCGATGACGGCAGTGGCCGCATTGTGGTCGGCTGCGGCACTGGATTTTAAATTCGAAATTTTCCCGCCGCTATTAATCGAGAGCCAAACCGCACCTTGAGCGATGGCTTGTTTTTGGAATTCAGGCATCTTGCCTCCGCTGTAAAATTTACGGGAGAAAGGGCACTCGGGGTTGTACCATTCGAGCACCACAATTTTACCAGTAAAGTCGGACAACTTAATGGTTTTTCCATCGGCAGTCTGAGCGGTGAATCCCGGGGCGGTTTGGCCCACTTCGGGGGCGGCCCAGACGAGGGAGGCCCAGAGTAACAAGACGATAGTGTGTAAGGTTTTCATTGGGGTAATAATTAGCATAATCAAAAACGACCCATGGCAAGTCGGCTTCGGTGCTGTTGGCTGCATCTTTGTGTGACAAGTGGGTTGCCAAATTAGATAAAAAGGCGACATATGGGGTATGGCTGATGCCCGTTCCATTGCCGTAGTATGCGCTACCGAAGCTTCCCTCTGGGAGGAGTTGCGCCGTCGTGCTGCGCAAGTTGGCCAAGCGGAATCAGCTTTAGTCCCGATGTTGAAGCGCTACGTGCTCGATCGCCAGTCCTTTGCGGATGGTATCGCGCATCGTTTGGCGGAGCGCATTGCCCCGACGGGTAATGATGTCGAATCGCTCAAGACGGCTCTCACGGAGGCCGTGCAATTGGATCCGGAAGTCTTGGCGCAAATGCGTTTTGATATTCGTGCGACCTTAGAGCGCGATCCTGCAACGGAGCATGCCTTGGTGCCATTTTTATGGTTCAAGGGCTTCCATGCGATTTCGTTGCACCGACTGGCACATGTTCTGTGGAAGGCCGGCCGAAAAGATTTAGCCACTCACCTCCAATCTTTAATGTCGGAGCACTTAGCAGTGGATATCCATCCGGCCGCACGATTTGGCGTGGGAATTTTATTGGATCACGCCACTGGTTTCGTGGCAGGGGAAACGGCAGTCGTGGGAGACAATGTCTCTTTCCTTCATGAAGTGACCTTAGGTGGTACTGGTAAGGTGCGTGGTGACCGTCACCCCAAGATTCGCTCCGGTGTATTAGTCGGCGCCGGTGCTAAAATTTTAGGTAATATTACGGTTGGCGAAGGTGCAAAAATTGGGGCCGGTTCCGTAGTGTTAAAGGATGTGCCGCCGCACACGAGCGTGGCGGGCGTTCCTGCGGTAATTATTGGCAGTACGAATGTCGATGCACCCGCATTGGACATGGATCACTCGCTTTAAGCGTTGCACATGCCATTGACCCCGCGAGAGCAAGACCGACCGAGCGATGCTCGAGTGCTCGATTGTCTTTATCGCGTGGGTGCCTTCGTGAATGCCACCGAAGATCCTCGAGAAGCTCTGAATTTTATTTTGTCAGAAGTCGTGCGAACGTTGGGTGCCTCGAGTGCCTCTATTTCGTTGCTCGAACCCAGTACGGGTAATCTGCGCATTGAAGTCTCGAATGGCTTGGGCCCAGATACGCAGGACCAGATTTTATCACAAGGGCAGGGTATCACGGGTTGGGTGGCGTTGAATGCGAAGCCACTCTTGGTGCCTGATGTTTCCAAGGATCCACGCTATATTGAAATTCGTAAAGCCGTCCGCTCCGAGCTGGCGGTGCCTATGGAGTTGATGGGTAATGTAATTGGTGTGGTGAATTGTGACTCGGATCGCGTGGCTGCTTTCTCGGAGGCAGATGTCGCGTTTCTTTCATTGCTCACGAACGAGGCTTCGAAGGCGGTCGGTCGGATTTGGCTACTGCGTCAGCTTCGTACCAAGGCTGCACAGTTAGAAGCCTTGGTCGGTGCGGCGCAAGGCTTGGCCCGTGAACGTGATGAGCCCGGAATTACAGCGGATTTATCCCGCCACACTCGAGCGCTTTTAGGGGCGAGGGCGGTGGCCTATTATAAATGTAAAGATGCGACACTCGCACTAAAGATTATATCGGGCGACTGTGCTGGCACGGAATTCGTACCCTCGTTAGCACAAGTGGAGACTTCGCTAGGAACCGCGATTGTCCGACAGAAGGCCGTGGTGGTTCCCATTGCGAGTAAAACAGAGGCTAAACTTTTTAAGAAGCTCGTTAGTCCGGTGGCAGAATCTTCGCTGTTGGCGGTTCCGGTACGATATGAGGACGAAACCTTTGGGGTACTGGTTTGCGTTTCGATGGGTGCTTACCGCTTCTCGGATGACGATAAGCACTTAATCACGGCCTTGGCATCCTTTGGTGCCTCATCGATTCAGAATGCGCGCTTGTACGCTAAGGTCTTTACGGTGGAGGAAGGCCTGCGACGCAGTGAGCGCTTGACCGCGCTGGGCTTGCTCTCGGCCGAGGTGGCTCACGAAATTCGTAATCCGCTCACCGTGATGAAATTATTGTCGGACACGATGGCGCAAGGCTTTAAGCCTGACGATCCGCGGAACGAAGACATCGAGGTCATACGGGAAAAAATCATTCACATGGAAGGAGTGGTCTCGCGGGTCTTAGGGATGAGTAAAGCGCAGTCGGGAGCTTTTAAATCCATCGACCTAGGTGAGGCAGTACAGACGGCCTTGATGTTGATCCGTTTGAAATTTCAACAGGCCGGTGTGGTGGCGCATGCGGAGATTGAGCCTCATTTGCCTTTGGTCGAAGGCAACCCAGGTCAGATTCAACAAGTCTTCCTTAACCTCATCTTAAATGCCGTGCAGGCGATGCCTAATGGCGGAAGCTTAAACTTGAAGGTTACCCGAGAGCATGGTGCCTCTGGAGAAGTGATTGGGATTCGCATCCAAGATACGGGTACGGGTATCCCGAAAGAGATTCAGAATAAAATTTTCGAATCATTCTTTACCAGTCGCGAAGACGGTACGGGCTTAGGACTGGCGATTGTGAAACGAATCTTACGCGACCACCGGGGCGACATTGTGGTTGAAGCCACTGGCTCGTCGGGCACCACCTTTAAGTTATGGGTGCCGGTTAAACTTCGGTAGGAAATTCTTACCAATTTTCCAGAGTAGGGGCAGAAAGGAAACAAAGACCACAATCAAGATTACCTTGTGTAATTGGTCGGCAAGGGACGTACCCCCGATAAAATGTCCGAGCCAAATAAGGGAGCCGATCCAGAGGACGGCGCCGATAATATTATATTTCAAGAAATGCAGGGCGTTCATTTCTCCCATGCCGGCGGCGAAAGGTACGAAAGTGCGGAGAATGGGGATGAAGCGGGCGAGGATGAGCGAAGAGGCCCCGTTCTCGTTGAAATATTTATGGGCGGCATGCAGGTGTTTCTTTTTAATAAGCCAAGTGTCGGGTTGGGCGGCGACACGGTGACCGTATTTATTGCCCAGCCACCAGCCCAGCTGGTTGCCGAGGATGGCTGCAATCATTAATAGAATCGTGAGAAACCAGGGGTTGAATAGTGCGGGACGGTCGCCGTTTTGGATGGTGAGAACGCCTGCCGTAACCAGGAGGGAGTCTCCGGGCAGAAAGAAACCAACCAGAAGGCCGGTTTCGCTAAAGATAATCAGGAATAGTAAAACGAGGCCACCGGTTTGAATCGTCTCCAGTAATCCGCTGGCGGTATGGAGGTGATTCCAGAAATTAATCAGCCATTCTTGCATACCGATGGGTAGTGCGGGTGGTATGAAATTGCAATGACCTTGATGCACGTCGTAATAATGTGCATTGCCCTTTGAGATGTCCTCGGAATTCGAAACCACCTCGGCTCAACTTCGGCGGCTGGCACTCCAGCAAGGGCTGGCAGGTGTGGCGGCAGCGGAGGGGGAGATTGTCCCGCGGATTAAAGCGTTTTTAGCGGAATCGCGTGAGGTTCAATTGGCAGCCCACCGGTCGGGTTTACCGGGGGTGGAGGTTGCTCGTTTGCGTTCAGACGCAATGGATATAGTGATTACCGCTTTGCATTTCCGGGCGGGTAAGTCGGCGGAGAATTTCACGCTCATTGCCACGGGTGGTTATGGCCGGTCTGAACTCTGTCCACTGAGTGACATTGATTTACTGGTAATTATTCCTTCGCACAACGGCACCACGAAAAAAGCCGTGGAGACTATTTTATATCCCTTGTGGGACGCGGGCTTAAAGGTCGGTCAATCGGTGCGTACCGTCAGTGAGACGGCGAGTCATGCACAGGACGATTTACACCTACAGGTCGCCTTATTGGAGAACCGTTTAATTTGTGGGGCGACGGAGCCCTACAATCAACTCAATGAGAAGTTAACAAAACTGATCAGTGGGAAGTCGTGGCAACCCTTGGCGAAGTCGCTGGTCGAGTCCCAGCGCAAGCGACGCGAGAAAGCGGGTGGAAGTGCGTACTTACAAGAACCTGATTTAAAAAACGGCGTGGGGGCGTTGCGTGATGTGCAGGGTTGTATCTGGCTTGCGCGCCTCGTGCGTGGCGTGGCGGGGTCGTCTAATCTAGCGGCCGCTGGTTTATTGCCCGCCGCTGATTTTGCTAAATTTGAAGCGGCCCGAAATTGTTTACTGAGGTTGCGCTGTGAGCTACATTTCCAGGTTACGCGCCCAACGGAGCATCTCTCGCTGGAACGTCAGGGTACGGTGGCAGAAGCTCTGGGTTATCCCGGGGACATTAAAGCTCGGATTGGTGCCGTGATGCGTGAGTACTTTGATGCGGCAGACCATGTACGTCGATGCGTTGAATTAGTCGAAGGTGCGGTGCTCAATGAACCTGAGCCAAAGGGCTGGGGTAAGCCGATTTTGGTCGATGGATTTTCCGTCATGCAAGGTGGGACGGTGTCGGCGCAGCACCGTTTGATTTTCGAAGAGGACCCTGGTCGATTGGTGCGACTGTTCCGATTGTGCCAATTGCATGATGCCCAGCCGGAGCGTGCTTTATCACTGTTGGTTAGAGAGCGTGCCCACTTACTCACGGTCGAGCAGGCGTTCTCCCCGGAATCGTGCAGTGCACTGAAGGCGATGTTAACGGAGGCAGGTCGAGTGTTTCCCGCGATTCATGCCTTACGTGAGCATGACTTACTCTATCGTCTCGTGCCTGAGTTTGCCGGCTTACATTGTTTGGTGCAGTTCGAATTTTACCATCGGTGGACGGCGGACGTGCATTCCTTGCGCTGTTTATTGGAGCTCGATGAAATCTATGCAGGTGCGACGGAAACCGATCGTCGCTACCGTGAGGAGGTGTTGGGTTGTGAGTCTCCCTCGTTCCTGTACGCGATACTCTTTTTACATGATATTGCGAAGTCGGGTGGCATCGCCGGACACGCGGAACGCGGGGTGCCAATAGCGGATACGATTTTACAGCGTCTGGACTTTGATGCCCGGGAGCGTGCCATTGCGGCAACGGTTATCCGTAATCACCTTATCATGGGTTTTTATTGGCAGCGTCATGACATTGATGACCCGAAGAACGTGGAGCGCTTTGCCGCCTTGATTGGCGATGAGCAGTCCTTGCGGAGTTTATATGTGCACACGCGATGCGATGCACGCGCCACTTCGCCTGATTTATGGACGAACTTTAAGGATGGTCAGCACACCACCTTGTACAATCGCACCTTGGCGAAGATGGCTGGTAGTGAAGAAGTCACAGAGCACGAAAAAATTCAGGAGATTCAGAAGTTTGTGGTGGGGGATCTAAAGGGTGGGGTGCCGTTGGATGAGATTGATGCGCACTTTACTAAAATTCCATCGGGGTATTTCCGTCACGTCCACCGTGAGTACATTGGTAATCACATTACCTTAATTCACCGCCTGATTTCGAGTGTGGCGTTGGAGGATGTGGAGCAATCCTTGAAGCCGATTGTGGAGTGGGTGGACGACGTGGGGTCTGCGGAGTCGTTGGTAACGGTGGTGACTTGGGATCGAGCGGGCCTGTTTAGTCGGATGGCCGGCGCCTTTGCCGTGGCTGGTATTAATATTGTTTCCTGTCGGGCATTTTCGCGCGACGACGATGTGGCCATCGATTTTTTTAAGGTCGTCTTACCGGTTTCGCAAGAAGTCGTCGCGAAAGAGAAATTCACTGCCGTGGTGGTGAATGCTTTGGTGGATGGTAGTGATTTAATTGAACAAGTGGCGGCCGAAGAACAGAGGGTGTTGGAGACGGCACCTCGTCGGAAGGCCTACGTGCCGCTAGCGGCTGAGGTTGAAGTCTATTTTGACGAAACGTTGCATCGCACGGTGGTTGAAATCCAATGCAATGATCGACTCGGTCTGCTTTTCCGATTGGCGCGGGCCATTCAAGAGGCGGGTTACGCCATCACGTTTGCAAATATTTCCACCGAGCAAGGTTTTGCCTTGGACACCTTTTACCTCACTCCTGAGCGCGGGCGGACTGTTCCGCCGCATTCTGCTGAGGAATTGATGTCGGCCTTGCGCGCCGTGGTGTCCTAATCGAGGTAGCCCTTGCGTCTGCGGGCATTTCTTTATACTTATGAGGTATGCGGAAGGCATTCCAGTGGACCGTGGGCGGGTTGCTAGCCGGATTTATTTCGTCGCTGGTTTTATTGGCTAATCCCGAAAGTTCCCCTAAGTTTAACGCCATGAATGCGGAAGCCAAAATTGAAGTCGCCACTTTTGGAGCGGGTTGTTTCTGGGGAGTGGAGCATAATTTCCGGAGCGTTCCTGGTGTAATCGAAGCTTACAGTGGCTACGAGGGTGGTAAGACGGCCAATCCCACTTACCGTCAGGTCTGTGAGGGCGACACGTTCCACGCGGAAGTTGTGCAAGTAACTTTTGATGCGAGTAAGGTCAGTTATCGCCAATTGGTTGAATACTTTTTTAAATTACACGATCCCACGCAAGTGAATCGGCAGGGGCCCGATTACGGTACCCAGTATCGCTCCGTCATTTTCTGGCATTCGGAGGCCCAGAAACAAATCGCTGAGGCAGTGATGCAGCAATTAACCGCCGCAAAGAAATTTAAAAATCCTTTGGCGACGCAACTGGTACCCGCAGCAACTTTTTGGAAAGCGGAAGAGTATCATCAGCGCTATTTTGAAAAAAACGCGGTTCATTCGTGTCCCGTGATTGAATTTAAAAGTGAGTAACGCCCGTGCCCATTCGAATGGTGGTTTGCCTGGTATGGAGCAGGCGGTGGAGGGTGAGGCCGTGCCAGCGAGCCGAAAGCCATTGGCGGCCCGGATGCGGCCGACTCGATTGACTGAGGTGGTGGGGCACCAGTCATTATTGGGGCCGGATGCCTTGTTGCCGCGTTTAATTCGTTCGGACAACTTTGGTTCAATTATTTTATACGGTCCACCGGGTTGCGGTAAAACCACTTTGGCGGAGGTGATTGCGCATGAAACGCAGTCGACCGTCGTACGTGTGAATGCGGTGCTTTCGGGCACGGCGGAGTTACGTGAGGTTTTAAATGCTGCACGACAGCATCCGAGCCGGAAGACCCTCTTGGTGATTGATGAAATTCACCGCTTTAACAAAGCCCAGCAGGATTTATTATTACCTGATGTCGAATCGGGCGTGGTGCGTTTGATTGGATGTACCACGCACAATCCGGGGCTCTATGTGATTCCCGCTTTGTTGAGCCGCAGTCACCTTTTTCGACTGGAGCCACTCGATGTGGATTCGATCACGGTTTTTTTGCAGAAGGCATTGTCGGATACAGCGCACGGTCTGGGACAATTAAAAATCAAGGTTGAACCACGTGTCATTCAACTAGTGGCGGAGCTCGCAGCGGGTGACCTTCGTCGGGCCCTTAATTATTTAGAAACCCTCGTCTTGTCGGCGCCGATCTTAGGCACGGTCACGGAAGAAGCGGTAAAAGTTTTCACCAAGGAACGTCGAATCCGTTATGATGATGGCGGCGACGATCACTACGATGCGGCCTCGGCCTTTATTAAGTCGGTCCGCGGCGGCGATCCCGATGCGGCGCTGTATTGGTTGGCGTTGATGTTGGAAGGTGGCGAGGAGCCAAGATTTATTGCCCGCCGATTAGTCATCTTAGCCTCTGAGGATATTGGCCTTGCCGATTCACGTGCACTCGGGGTGGCGGTGGCGGCTTTCCAGGCCTGCGAGTTTGTTGGTCTGCCTGAGTGTGAGTACCATTTGGCGCACGCGACTCTGTTTCTCACATTGGCACCTAAGAGTAACAGTGTGACCACGGCGATTGCGGCAGCCAAGGCGGCCGTACAATCCTCGCCCCGTCAGGAAGTGCCGCTGCACCTTAAGGACTCTCACACGCTGGCGGCCAAGCGATTGGGGCAGGGTGAGGGTTATCGTTACAGCCATGAATACATTGAAGCGATTAGTGGGCAGGATTATTTATCAAAGCCCCTTTCACTTTTTCAACCTGGGCAGGCGGGTGCGGAAGCGCAGTTGGCAGAGCGACTGGCTCAGTGGAAAGCCATTAAACAATCGATACAGAAGAAGGGTCACGGCGCATGAGTAAGGTGGCGGCAAGGCTTCCGTGGTTTGGCCCGGGTAAGCTTCCGTTGTACCTTGCCCCGATGGCACGCCACACCGACGTCGCCTTTCGTCAGCTCTGCAAAGAGCAGGGTGCGGATGTCATGGTGACGGAGTTTGTGCAATCGGAGGCTTTAATTAGAGATAATGCCAAGGCCTGGGAGATGGTGGATTTTACGGAGACGCAAAGGCCGATGGGGGTACAAATTTTTGGAGCGACGCCTAAGTCGATGGCGAAGGCTGCCCGTATGGTGTGTGATCGAGTGAAGCCCGACTTTTTGGATCTCAATTTTGGTTGTCCGGCCCATAAGGTCATCGAGCAGAATGCCGGTTCGGGTTTACTGCGTTGCACGCCCTTGCTATATGACCTCGTGAAGGCTGTGAAAGATGCGATTCCGGACGTGCCGTTGACGGCGAAGATGCGTTTAGGTTGGGATCATTCAACGATTGTCGCGGTGGAAGTGGCGCAGCGCTTAGAAACCTTGGGGGTAGAAGCGATTGCGGTACACGGACGCACGAAGGAGCAGGGCTATTCAGGTGAGGCTAATTGGGATTGGATTTCCCAAGTCGCTGCTGCGGTGTCGGTTCCGGTGATTGGCAATGGCGATATTAAGGATTGGTCCTCGGCCGAACGTCGAATCAAGGAGTCGGGCGTCTCGGGACTCATGATTGGTCGGGCCGCGTTATCGAATCCGTGGATTTTCTCAGCAATTAAGGCGAACTTGCGGGGTGATAATAAAAATATGCCCGTGGTTACAGCGGCGCATCGCTGGGAAGTCATTATTCGCTTAGCCGAGTTGACGTTGGAGGTGCATGCCTCGCGTTTAGGTACGAGGGATATTAAATGGATGCTCGGAAGGTTGCATCCGCTCACCCATGGCTTACCCGTTTCACGAAAAGTTCGGGATCGGTTACGCAGCTGTGAGACGATTGATGACTTGCGACGGCTTCGCGATGAGCACCTCGCAGAAACGTGTGTGACGAAATCGTATTGATTTTATTGGCCGCCGACACGCTGTCGTAACAGTGCAACACAATCCCTAATTTCTTATCCGCAGGGCGGTTGTTAATAACCTGTGCAAGGCTTGAACTTGTGGGAGCATAGGGGAGACACATCAAAGACACCGATTCGTCACACGCTGGCCGATCGACGAATAAAACCCCTCTAATCTGTTTAAAAACGCACCATCAGTTAAATTTAAATACCTAATTTGTAACGACTTACAGAACAAAAATTAAATCTCCCAGAGAGACTTAAAATTAGTCCTTAAGTGTTAACAATTACTCCTTCACCAAACTTTCTATCATTTTCCTCATTTTCGGGCTTCCAAAAGGCCTGTGAACAACCTTCCTCAACCCTCCCTTTATCCATGTCCAGCCCCGTCAGCCATCAATCACTTTGGGAAACCGCTAAAAGCGAACTTCGCAACATCTTCTCCCGTCCGGATTTCGATACTTGGATTTCTACGCTTAACCCGATCACCATCACTGATGGTAATGTGCTGCTCCTAGAAGCACCGACCGTTTTGGCGGAAGCTTGGGTGAACAGTAACTACACTGAAGTCATCCGTCACCAGCTCACTTTGGTTGCGGGACGTAATATGAATTTCCGTTTAACCGCCATCAGCGGTTCTTCGCGCGAAGAAGCTGCAGATGTCGTGGCACCTGCGCGTTCGCATTCTCGTCAGGCGGCAGCGGCACCGGCGCCAGTGATCAAAGCAACGAACACTTTCGAAAACTTTATTGTCGGTCCAGAAAACGAGATGGCACACGGTGCCGCGCTGGCGGTCGCCAAGGATCCTGGCTGTAATTACAATCCACTCTTTATTCACGGACCAACTGGTTTGGGTAAGACCCACCTGATGCATGCGATCGCTCACTCCGTGTATGCGACGAACCCACGCGCACGTATTGCGTATATTTCTTCTGAGACTTTCACGAACGAGTTCATTCAGGCCCTGCAGACTAATAGCATCAACGCTTTCCGCCGTCGTTACCGCGAACTCGATTTATTGTTGATCGACGATATTCATTTCTTGGCGGGTAAGGATTCTACGCAAGACGAGTTCTTCCACACCTTTAACGAATTACATAATAACCATAAGCAAGTGGTGTTGACGAGTGACCGTCCCGCTTCGGAAATCGCTAAGTTGTCGGAGCGTTTGGTTTCGCGTTTCCAATGGGGTATGGTGGCTTCCATTCAAGCCCCTGGACTTGAGACCCGCATTGCGATTTTACGTAAGAAGGCTTCGGCCCGTGGTCTCGAGTTGGCACCTGAAATCGCTGAATTCATTGCTTCACGCATCGCCCGTAACGTTCGCAATCTGGAAGGTGCGATTACCCGTATCTTTGGTTTGACCGGTATGACCCGTAAGCCGCTGGAACTGACTCAGGTTGAGAAGCTCCTGCACGATATTTTAGTTGAAGAAGCCAGCCACACTCTGACTTCGGAAGTCATTCAGCGTAAAGTCGCCGAGCACTACCGCATTCAGATGTCAGATATGACCTCGAAGCGCCGCATGCAGAACATCGCTTTCCCTCGTCAAGTGGCCATGTACCTTTGCACGCAGCTCACTGGGATGTCGCTCGTTTCGATTGGCCAAGCCTTTGGCGGTCGCGATCACGGTACCGTGATTCACGCCCGTAAGACCGTTGGTAATCAGATGGAAGTGGACGCTAACGTGCGCCGCACCGTCGAATACCTCCGCGCTCAGCTTTCGACGAACCGCGTCTAATTCTTTCACGTTGGTCGACGGGTAGGGCATAATTTGCTCAATCTCGTTGCAACTGCGGCAAACTGACTTTTGATGGCGGGGTTCCTTGTAGCTTTTTCCCAGGGGAGTCCGTTAACGGACTGAGATGAGGCTGTCGCCTCGA
Source organism: Opitutia bacterium (assembly GCA_947373115.1). GTDB lineage: Bacteria > Verrucomicrobiota > Verrucomicrobiia > Opitutales > UBA953 > UBA953. Next base: position 12,801 of record CANBWJ010000006.1, read on the forward strand.
ACCCTTGTACCTGATGCGCACAGCGCCGTAGGAAGTGGATTGTCCGTTTTCACCTCTTGCGTCTGTCTGCACCTGTTCGGGCTGATGGCTGCATACTTTATATTTAAATAAAATCATACCACTCATGGTCACCGACAAAACTTCACCCTTTCCCAAGTCAGCCCGCATCTTCGTGACGGGTTCGCGCCCGGACCTCCAAGTACCCATGCGAGAGATTCAACTCGCCCCGACCCGTCGACCCGACGGCACACTGGTGCCCAACGAGTCCTTGCGAGTGTACGACACCTCGGGTCCGTGGGGTGATACCGCATTTCACCATGACGTTGAATTGGGTCTTCCATCGGTGCGCTTGAACTGGATTTTAGAACGTGGAGACGTCGAGGCGGTGAGCGGTCGCGAGTTGAAGCCCGAAGATGACGGCTACCTTTCTTGGAAACATGCGGAGACGGCCCAGCGTGCGACCTCGCGCAATCGTTTGGTTCAATTTGATCGGGCGGACCGCAAGATTTATAAGGGCAAGCCGGGGCAACGCCCCACGCAGCTTGCGTATGCGAAACGCGGTATCATCACCCCGGAGATGGAGTATATCGCGATTCGCGAGAACATGAAATTGCAGGAGGCGAAAGAGGCGGGGGCCTTGCCGCGTCACGCCCTAGGCTTTCAGCACCCTGGTATGCCTTTGGGGGCCGCTATTCCTAAAGAAATTACGCCGGAGTTTGTGCGCGATGAAGTGGCCCGTGGCCGCGCGATTATTCCCGCCAATATCAATCATCCTGAATTAGAGCCGATGATTATCGGCCGAAACTTCTTAGTGAAAATTAATACGAACATCGGTAACTCGGCCGTGGCTTCTTCGATTGAGGAAGAAGTGGAAAAGATGCGTTGGTCGATTAAGTGGGGTGGCGACACCTTGATGGATCTTTCGACGGGTAAAAACATTCACCAAACGCGCGAATGGATTTTACGTAATTGTCCAGTACCCGTGGGCACAGTGCCGATTTATCAAGCCCTCGAAAAGGTGAATGGCCGCGCCGAGGACCTAACGTGGGAAGTGTTCCGTGACACCTTAATTGAACAGGCCGAGCAGGGCGTGGATTACTTTACCATCCATGCTGGCGTACGCTTAGCGTATATCCCGATGACCGCACGTCGAGTGACGGGTATCGTTTCTCGGGGTGGTTCTATTTTGGCGAAGTGGTGCTTGTCGCATCATAAAGAGAATTTCCTCTACACGCATTGGGATGATATTTGCGATATCATGGCGGCCTACGATGTGAGTTTCTCCATCGGCGACGGGTTACGTCCGGGCTCGATTGCGGATGCCAATGATGAGGCCCAGTTTGCGGAATTGAAAACGCAGGGTGAATTAACGACCCGTGCTTGGGAGCGTGGCGTACAGGTCATGTGTGAAGGTCCCGGTCACGTGCCGATGCACATGATTAAGGAAAACATGGAGAAGCAGCTGGAGTGGTGTCACGAGGCCCCGTTCTACACGCTCGGGCCGCTCACCACGGATATTGCTCCAGGGTATGACCACATTACCTCCGCCATTGGTGCCGCGATGATTGGTTGGTATGGCACTGCCATGCTTTGTTATGTGACGCCGAAGGAGCACTTGGGTCTACCGAACAAGAATGACGTCCGTGAGGGCGTGATTGCATACAAGATTGCAGCGCATGCGGCGGACTTGGCCAAGGGCCACCCGGCGGCACAACGTCGCGACAATGCTTTATCGAAGGCACGCTTTGAATTCCGCTGGGAAGATCAATTTGCCTTAGCCCTCGATCCAGAGCGCGCCCAAGAGTACCATGATGAAACCTTGCCACAGGATTCGGCGAAGACGGCGCACTTCTGTTCGATGTGTGGACCCAATTTCTGTTCGATGCGAATTTCTGATGACATTCGAAAGTTTGCCGATGAACAGGGTCTTTCTGAAGAAGCCGCCTTAGCGAAAGGCATGGCGGATAAGGCCCAAGAGTTTAAAGAAAAGGGCGGAGAAATTTATCAGTAACGGATGGCTCCCGCAGTCGCCCTCAGGTCGTCCACGGCTTGGTATGATTCTCCACTGTATTACGATATGGTGTATGAGGATTACACCAAGCGTGAGACGCGTTTCTTGCACGCTGCCGTCAAAAAATATGGCAAAGGTTTCACCAAGAAGTGGAAAATCTTAGAGCCCGCCTGCGGTTCGGGTCGATTACTGGAATCGTTGGCAGAGTGTGGGCACACGGTGCATGGCTTTGATTTAAACCGTAACCAAGTCGCCTACGCGAAGAAGCGACTCAAGTCCTACGGGTCTTCTGCCAAGGCTTGGCGTGATTCGTTGCAGGACTTTCGTATGCCCGCAGCGGGCGAGTACGATGTGGTGCACTGTTTCGTGAGTACCTTTAAATACATTCTTAAGGAGAAGGATGCGGTGGCGGCTTTGCGTGGCATGTCGAAAGCCCTACGATCAGGCGGCCTTTGCTTCATTGGGCTGCACCTGACGGACTATTCCAACAACCCTGAGGATTATGAAAAATGGGTGAACCGCCGTCCTGGTGTAAAAGTCTGCAGTGAAACATGGTCGGCCCCGGCACGACGGAAGGAGCGCAAAGAGGCTATGCGTACGTGCATGACGATTACCGAGAAGGGTAAGACCCGAGTGGAAGAAACGCTTTGGGATTTCCGGACTTATTCGGTCGCCGAACTGAAAGCGCTTTTAGCTAAGGTGCCGTCGCTTGGTCTGGTAGCCTGTCACGACTTCCATTATGATATAAAAAATAAGCGTCGGTTGAACGACGCTTATTCGGATATTATTTTAGTGCTGAAGAAGCAGTGAATCAGAGGGGACGGACGACGGACTTCGCGATACCTTGAATGACTAATTCGCTGACGGGGAAGAGCTCGGGGTAGTTTTGATTCTCGGCCTTCAGGTAGATTTTGGAACCCTGTTTGATGAGGCGCTTTAATGTGGTTTCGCCATCGATGAGGGCGGCCACGATGTCGCCATGCTTGGCGGTGCCTGGCTCGATGATGACTGTGTCACCATCGTTAATGTTCGCATCGATCATGGAATCGCCACGCACGCGCAGTGCGAAGGATTGCGGGGCACGACGGCGGGAGCCTTCGGAGATGGGAGCCTGCATGCTGGCTAGAACTCCAGAGGACTCGGTGTAGTCTGGGAGGCCGGCAGCAATGGAGCCAGCGAAGGGGATGGAGCGAAGCTCGATGGCACTGTCGTCGGGGCCTTCGTAGCGGATGACTGTCTCGGAGAGGTCTGACACTGCTTCAGGGACGATTTTATAGGCACGGGCAGCTCCTGGGATACGTTGCAGGACGCCTTTACGCTCGAGGGCTTGGAGGTGTCCGAAAACGGCATTGGTGCTGGCGAAGCGGAACTTTGCTTGGATGTCACGAATGCTCGGCCAATACGAGTGTTCGGACACATGGGCCTTCATGTAATCCAGAATTGCCTTCTGTTTCTTGGTCATTTGTTCCATAGTGAACGGATGTTCTATGAAACTTTGTTCACTGTCAAGTCGGGATACCCTAGGGTTAGGGGTAGGGGTAGGGGTAAGGGTAAGGGGGGCTTATCCCTCAATCAATGTCGCCAGATCCTGGGGCTTTTCGAGGTGAACGGCGTGCCCGGCATCTTCGATTATACTGATGCGACTTTTGGGCATGCGTTCGGCCATGGCGTGCGCAATTTCGATAAATTTCCTGTCGTGTTCACCGACCACCAAGTCGGTCGGACACTTGATATTAATCAGGAGTTCCCAGAGTGAGGGTAGGAAGCCGGTGCCGACATGCTCGAGGCTGAGTGCGAGGGCTTCGGGATTATTTTTTTGTCGGCGGATGAGGATGGGGTCGAGCCGTTCGGGTGGCAACGCGAGCAGGGGTTTAAAAAACGTTTTGGTATTCCAGTATTTGAGAAATTTATTCAGGCCTTCGACACGAATGAATTGAGCCAGCGCCTGATCACCGCGAATTCTTTCTTCACGTTCGTCGTGTGTGCGTAGGCCAGGGCTAGCGCCGATGAGAATCAGTCGGCGTACCCGCGTTGGGTGGGTGAGTGCCCAGTGCAGCGCAAGGCGTCCGCCCATGGAATAACCGACGAGCGTGATGGTCTCGTTGGTTGGGCCAGCCGCTTCGGAGATCACATTTAGGTGAGCGTTGAGCGAATAGTCTGTCGGACGGTTCTGATGGTGGAGGTGTCCGTGCCCAGGGAAATCGGGTGCAATGACTTCAAACCGTGGGTCGAGGCATTCCTTCAGGGGGTCGAAATCCTTGCCGCAACCTGTAAAACCATGGAGTGTAACGACCTTGGGCATGCTTTAGGCGTTATATGGCTTAGCCGATTTTGCCATCGCTTAATGAAGTTTGTATCAAATTTAATGGAACATGAGAAGCCGGTGCCGTGTCTCAATGGTATGCCTGGAATTAGAATCAAGCCATGGAATCGGGTCGACGGGCCAGTCTATAGTTTGTCGACCACCCACGCAGGGCGTGGAAATTTGAATATCTGCAGTTATGTTACGCCTATATCCATGAAGCCAAAGCGTTACATTATTGGGGTTTATAAAGACACAAAGACTTTAGAGAACCTAGAGGCTAATCCCATCGGTCTGCTTAATTTTTTAGACGAGAAGGACGCCAAGCTCGTCGGCTTGCTGGGTAAGAAGACGGGGCACAAGATTGATAAGGTTAAGGCCTTGGGTGAGCGTATCGAACATGTGGGCGATGGACTGTACAAGGTCATCGGATCGCTGGCGATTTTACGCCTCAATTTCTTAGAGCGTATGGATTGTGGCGACCACTGGGCCTGGCTGGCCGAGGTGGATAAGTATGAGAACCTTGCGCACGGAAAATTCCTGACGTTGGACGAGCTCAAACGTCAGAAACTCATCTTAGCGTAAGTTACTTAACTTTCGGGCGACTCTTGCGCAGGCTCGATTTTTCTTCGCGGTGCGGAATGAGGTAAGTGCGGCCACGGACTAAGCGCTCATAGAGGTCGACCATCGCTACGCCTTCACGGGGGCGCACGGAGTCGGCCTTGGTCGCACGGTCCACTTGACGTTTGAGCATGCGGCATAGGTCTTCTGAATTGTACTGAATCATGTCGAGGATGCGATCGACGGAGTAGCCGGGGATGCTTTCTTCGATATAAAAACCGTCTTCTTCATCGTCCTCGAGGAAGACGTGGGCTTCGTTCACGCGGCCGAAGAGGTTATGCAAGTCGCCCATGATGTCTTGATAAGCGCCGACCATGAAGGCGCCGATGTAGTAGGGTTGACCGGATTTAAGGGGGTGTAGGGCAAGCGTGCGGCGCACGTCTTCGAGGTCGATGAACTCGTCGACCTTGCCATCGGAATCGCAGGTGATGTCGACCAGTGTGGCTTGGACGGTGGGGCGTTCGTTGAGACGGTGAATTGGCGCAATCGGGAAGAGTTGGTCCAGAGCCCAATGGTCGAGCAGTGATTGGAAGACGGAGAAATTACAGACATACTGTTCGGCCAGCATTGAGTCGAGGCGTGCGAGTTCATCGGGCACGTCGGCGGTATTAGCGAGGTCGCGACGAATCTGTCGGCAGATGTCCCAGAAAATCCGGTCGGCCATGGCACGGTCTTCGAGGCGAAGGTTACCCAGGTTGAAGCGGGCGTGGGCTTCTTCGCGTTTTTGTTTAGCGTCGTGGTAACGCTCAAGCGGATCGAACTTCCGCTTGTTTTTACGAATCGCATCGAGCTCGCGAATGATTTGGTGCGTCTTGCCTTTAGGCTTTTCGGAACTGTATTCGTCCCGCGTGATGCGATCGACGGCTTCGAAGATTAAAATCGAGTGTGGGGCGACGAGGGCACGTCCAGATTCAGAAACGATGTCTGGGACTTCAACCTTACTCTCATCGCAGATTTGCTTAACGTTCGCGACGACGTCGCGAGCGTAGACTTCCATGGTGTAGTTCATGGAAGATTCAAAGGCGGAGCGGCTGCCATCGTAATCGATGCCTAGGCCGCCACCGACGTCGAGCAGTCCCATGGGGAAGCCCATACGTTTGAGTTCACAATAAAAGCGAGTGGCTTCAATGACGGCCTTTTTAATCGTACCGATATTCGGAACCTGAGAGCCGATGTGGAAGTGTACCAACTTAAGGGCCTCTTTCATGCGCGCCTTCGAAAGTTTGTCGGCCGCAATCATGATTTCCGAAGCCGTGAGACCGAACTTCGCATTTTCTCCTGTGCTGTCGGCCCATTTACCTTCGCCGGCGGTGGTGAGCTTCACGCGAATGCCGATGTGGGGAATGACGCCCATGCGGCGGGCAATACGAATAATCGCGTCTACTTCAGAAAGTTGTTCGACCACGATAATCGTCTGCTTGCCGAGGCGACGACCCATCAAGGCGAGTTCGATGTACTCTTCATCTTTATAACCATTGCAGATGAGAAGTGCTTTGCGATTTTCCAGGAGGGCGAGGGCGATAATAAGCTCGGGCTTGGAGCCTGCTTCGATGCCGAAATCATACTCTTCACCGGCATCTAAAATTTCTTCAACCACTTCGCGGAGTTGATTGACCTTAATGGGGAAGACACCCCGGTAGCGGGAAGGGTAGTCTTCTTCTTCAATGGCCTTGCGGAACGCCTCATTGATTTGCGTCACGCGGTGGCGCAGTAAATCTTGGACGCGGATGGTGAGCGGCGGTTTGAGACCAGAGGCCTCGGCTTCTTTCACGATGTCGATGATGCGAATCTTGCGGTGATCGCCCTTGGGGTGAACGCAGAGGTTCCCTTGCGTATCGACTGAAAAATTATTACCGCCCCAGCGTTGGAAGCCGTAGTAATCTTCAGCGTGTTTGATGGTCCAAGGAGTTGATTTGCTCACGAGAGTAGGCGATAACTTTTTAGTCTCTAAGCCAGAGCGCAAGGTGAAATCATTGCCATTCTTTGCCTTCCGACTCGACCCATGGAATGGTTCGGTTAGTTCTAGGCAATGGCTGTCGACCGCGTCATTCGTGCTACCGTTGCGTTACGTGAGGAGCTGCGTGGCCTGAGTTTTCCAGCGCCAGCGGATTTCGTGTACAGTCCCTTGGACTACGCTTGGGCCTCGCATGAGGCTTACTTGCGACGGTTTGCAAGTTTAGGTCCAAAGCACGTGCTTTTTCTAGGCATGAATCCCGGTCCCTTTGGGATGGCACAAACGGGCATACCGTTTGGCGAGGTTGCATCGGTGCGAGATTGGATGGGTTTAGAACATGCCGTGGCGGCACCGGAGCGACAGCACCCCGCCAAGAAAGTGACGGGCTTTGCCTGTACCCGCTCGGAAGTGAGTGGTCGTCGGTTGTGGGGATTGTTCCAGCAGCGTTTTGGATCGCCGGAGAATTTTTTCAAAAATCATTGGGTGCATAATTACAACCCTTTGCTCTTCTTGGAGAACACGAAGATTGGTCGCAATGTCGTGCCCGAAGAATTGCCAGCGGATGCCATCGCTCCAGTCAATGCGGCCTGTGACCGTTTTCTGCGCGAGCTGGTGGCTGCCTTGGAAATTAAAACGGTGGTCGGAGTCGGAGGCTATGCTGAAACGAGAGCGCGCGAGGCACTCGACGGATTACCGATTAATTTTGCGAAGGTCTTGCACCCCAGCCCCGCGAGTCCGGTGGCCAATCGTGGTTGGGCGGAGGCGGCGACGAAGGAATTAATTGCCCAGGGAGTTTGGAAATAAAGCACATGGCACTCATCGAAAATATTTTGGCCCGACCCGCTTGGCGGCAGAAACTCTGGCAGTGGTGGTACCCTTACTTCACCCGCAAGGTGAGAAGCCGGGGGATTGATTTTTTAAACTACGCCTTTGAGACCGAGCCACCGATGGCGATTAGCCTCAGCGCCACCGACGAGACCGACCTTGGAAACATTCAACTTTATCACCACGTTGCTGCCGCGGTTAAACTTGAAGGCCTAAAGGTTTTAGAGGTGAGTTGTGGGCACGGTGGTGGGGCTTCCTACCTCGTCAGAACTTTTAAGCCGGCGCAGTATGTGGCACTGGATTTAAATCCTGAGGGGGTTGCCTACGGTCGGGCGAAGCATGCGCTTCCTCATTTAGAGTTCGTGCAGGGTGATGCAATGCGTTTGCCTTTTCCGGACGGAAGTTTCGATGTGGTGATCAACGTCGAGGCCTCGCATTGTTATCCTGACTTCGCGAAATTCGTGAACGAAGTTTCGCGCGTGCTTAAGCCAGGTGGTAATTTTGTGCACGCCGATCTCCGCTACCCCAGTGGTATGGATGAATGGTTGGGGGCGCTCTTGCATCACCCGCAATTGAGGGTGAGGCAAATGCGACTCATTAATCCCGAGGTCGTCCGGGGTATGGTGCTGAATACCCCGAAGTACACGCAGATGATTCATCAATGCTTCCCGTGGTACCTTCACCGACTTGGGCTTGATTTTGCTGGCGTTGCGGGCTCACGTCTGCACCGCGATGCCGTTAGTGGCGAAATGAGCTACCGTTCCCTTCACCTTACAAAGACATTCTGACGCTTTGGGTGATAGGTGTATCGTCTTCTGATAGTGCTCGCTTCAGAAAGTTATCGAAGTTCACCTGAATAATAGGTTTGAGTTCATTGACGCGTTTCATGGCCTGACTGATTTGTTCGGCGGTGATTTTCTTCCGTAAACTCATGAGTTCTTTGGTGGCGTCGGCCTCTTCTTCGGCGGAAATTTTTAACCACGCGTAGGCTTCCACCTCATCTTTATCGCAACCGTCGCCGACCGACAGCATTTGTCCAAGGGTAAGTTGTGATCCGGCATTTCCACAGATAGCTGCTTTTTGAAACCACTTGAACGCTTCGGTGTAATTTTCTTTAACGCCTTCACCATGTAAATACATCGAACCAATGTTATTCATCGCTAAGGTGTCACCTTGCTGGGCGGCTAAGTGATACCATTTTAATGCTTCAAGTTGATCTTTCTTAACGACCCATCCGTAGAGGTAGCAATCGGCGAGGCGACTCTGGGCGGGTTGGTAGCCTTGGATGGCTGACTTGCGGTAGAATTCGATGCCTTTCTCTTGATCTTTTTCGATGAAATTACCTTCGAAATAACTCACCCCCAAGAAGCACTGGGCCACGGGGTTTCCCTGGTCGCTCGATTTTTTAATCCAATTAATTCCTTCCTCAATTTTTCCGTCTCGGAAAATACAAAACGTCCCCACCGTCATCTGGCTTTTGGCGTCACCGCTGATGGCTTTCAGTCTGGTTTTCCCTAAATCATTATCAAATTCCAAATCACTTGGTGTATAAAACAAATACCCCAGTGCAGCGCCGGAGATAATGAATAAAATAATGAGTGTAACGAGGGTGGAACGGGTGGGGCGCATGAGGTAAAAATCGCACCTAACCTACCAAGGCTGTTAACTCACTTAAAGGGTAATAGTGAAAAACCCTATTACAATTGTGATGGGGTTTTGCATACGTTAACACTCGTCAGCGTTTGCCTAACAATCGGTTGACGTGGGCGGACTAGCCTTGGCGGCTCTCGAGGTCGAGCCAGCGGGCGAGGGCGGCACCGTGTTCAGTTTCGACCGCTTGAATTTTCTTCTGAAGTTCGGCCGCTTTGGCGGGTCCGTCCTTATAAAGTTCGGGGTCAGCCAGTTGAGCCGTGAGGTCGGATTGCTGTTCTTCCAGTTGCGCTATTTTGGCGGGTAACTCTTGAAGGTCTTGGCGGTCGCGATTGCTCATTTTACCAGCTTTCTTTGGCAATTCTTTGCTAGCCGAGGGGGTTGGCTCAGTTTTAGTGGGGGTGGCGTTGCGCTTCGGCGTGCTTAGGCGTTCGACTTCGCGGCGCCAGTCGGAGTAGCCGCCGACGTGTTCGCTGACGATCCCGTTGCCTTCGAAGACCAGGGTGCTGGTCACCACGTTGTCGAGGAAGTCGCGATCGTGGCTGACGATGATGAGGGTGCCTTTGAATTCGACGAGTAAGTCTTCCAGGACGTCGAGGGTCTCGGCGTCGAGGTCGTTGGTCGGTTCGTCGAGGACCAGTACATTGGCTGGCTTGGTGAACAGTCGGGCCAGGAGCAGTCGGTTGCGTTCGCCGCCTGAGAGCACCTTGGCCTTGGAGCGAGCGCGGCTGGGTTCAAAGAGGAAATCTTGCAGGTAGCTGATGACGTGTCGCGAGCGACCTTGGACTTCGACCGAATCAGAATCGCCACAAATGTTTTCGGCGACGGTTAAGTTGTCGTTAATCTGTTCGCGCATTTGGTCGAAGTAGACGACTTCGAGTTTGGTGCCGAACTTGATATTACCACCAGTCGGTTGCAGCTGACCCAGTAACATTTTAACCAGAGTGGTTTTGCCGGCACCATTAGGACCAATCAGCCCCACCTTATCGCCGCGATTGAGGCGCAGGTTAAAGTTACGGATAATCGGTGGGCTGTTCGGGTAGGCGAATTCGATATTCTCGGCCTCAACGACGCGTTCGCCTGAGGTGTCGGCTTGGCTGATGCCCATTTTGGCAGCACCGGTGACGGTTCGCATCTCGCTGCGAACCGCACGCAGCACCTTAAGTGCTTCCATGCGGGCGTTGGATTTAGTGCGACGGGCACCTGGACTGCGGCGCGACCAGGCTTCTTCTTGGCCAAGTTTTTTATCGAAGGCTGCACGCTGACGTTCTTCCGCGATGAAGAGTTCTTCTTTGCGCACCAAGTACGTATCGTAATCGCACGACCAGCTCATTAATTTACCGCGATCGAGTTCGATGATGCGGTTGGCCATCCGACGCAAGAAAGCGCGGTCGTGAGTGATGAAGAGCAGAGGTATTTTTTCGCTCAACAGAAACTCTTCCATCCACAAAATGGACTCGAGGTCCATGTGGTTGGTCGGCTCATCGAGCAAAAGCAGGTCAGGCTTAGAGGCGAGGGCCTTAGCCAAGAGGCATCGGCGTTTTAGTCCGCCCGAGAGGTCATCGAATTCGCGTTCGGGTGGCAGCCCAAGGCGTTCGATCAGGCTGTCGACGCGCACATCGCGTTCCCAGTCTTCTTCTAGGCTGTCGACTCGTAAGCCGGATTCAACGATGGTGCGTACGCTTCCAGGCAGTGAGTCGGGAATCTCTTGCGTGAGGCGAGCCTGGGTCACGCCATCAGGATGGGTTATGGTGCCAGAGTCGGGCGGCATGTCGCCCGCAGCGATGCGCATCAAAGTCGTTTTACCGGCACCATTGCGTCCGAGTAAGCAGACTCGTTCACCTTCCTCGATTTGGAGGTTGAGTCGATCGAGCACCGGTGGGCCACCAAAGCTTATACAAACATCTAATAGACTGAGCAGTGCCATGTGCCGTTGGTGTGATTAAAATACGGAAGCGAAGCGAGCAAACTCGTCGGAATTTTTACTGGCGTCGGGAAGGGTGAATCAGAGGCCCTCGTCAACTTTGCGCAGTTTGGCGATTTCGGGAAATTGCACCGCCGTGACGCCCATCACGCCAAAGACCGCCAAGCCACCGAGGACGACGGAATTGACGGTGCCGAGGAGGCGAGCCGCGAGGCCCGATTCGGCCATGCCGAGTTCATTGGAGCACCCGATGAAGACCGCCGTTACGGCCGAGACGCGACCCATCATGGAGGGAGGTACGCGAGTCTGTAAGATGGTTTGTCGAATGATGACATTCACGGCATCGGCGGCACCTGATAAGAATAAAAATATAAAACTAATGATGAACGCGAAGCGCAGTCCGTACCCGAGCCAGGTGGCAAGGTGAATGGATAAGCCGAAGCCGACGATGCAGAGCCCGAAGATGGCAAAGGAAGTGTATAGGGCGTAGCCCGCATGGCGGAAGGGTGGTCGGAAGATAAGGTAAATCGACATGAGGACCGCCCCGCACGAGGTGGCGGCGCGCAGTAAGCCAAAGCCGAGCGGGCCGACTTGCAGCATTTCTGCGAATAACGGGAGAAGTGCCACAGCACCACCCAGCAGCACCGCAAAAAGATCGAGGGTAAAAGCTCCCAACATCACGCGCTGGCTGAGCATGAATTGAATGCCAGACTTCAAGCTCTGGGAAAGTGATTCATGAGAGTGCGACTGTAGTTGATGTGTCGTGCGTACCGCTAGCGTGCAAAGAAAGGCACCGAGCATCAGTATGCTCATAACCATGTAGCAAAGTTGATCGCCGCCGATCCAAAGCATGAAGCCGGCCATGCCAGGCCCGATGACGGAGGCGAGTTCGAAGAGGGTATTGCGCCAGCGAATGCCGACAGGGATTTGTGAGCGCTGTAAGATTTCAGCGATCATCGCCTGTCGGGAGGTCGTTAAAAAACTGCGAGCTAAGCCGCCTAAGGTTACCACGCCGTACAGGATAGTCAGTTGTAACCAAGCGGCATCGAGGTGTCGGGGGATGAATAAAATTAATCCCAACAGCGTCATGCATCCGAGGGCGCAGCACGCGATGAAGTGCCGGTTGTTTTTGTCGGCAATGTGACCTGCAAAAAGTACCGAACCGACAAACGGAATGACTTCCGCTAAGCCGACGCCACCGAGGGCGAGGGCAGCGGTGGCATGATTGTCTTTGGTTAATTCATAAACTTGCCAGGCGACAGCCACCGTCTGAATTTGAATGGCCAAAACTCCAAGTAGCATTCCGCTCAGATAAAATCGAAAGGCGGGGAGCCGAATGGGCGAGTCATGGGTAGGCACTAAAAAAGACATCAAGCTGTGGTGTGGTTAACAATAATAGCGGGGTCAAACCTGCACTCGCAGAATGCACGATTTGCCTCAATTTATTTACCCGCGAGGCATCATTTGTCCTTCCAAATTATGATAATTTTTATAAGTTTGGAACTTAGCCCCACCACCCACTTTCAACATGGCACACAAACTTTTTGGTACCGATGGTATTCGTGGACGAGCGAATGAATACCCCATTACTTCCGAGGTGGCTTTGAAGCTGGGTTACGCAATTAGCCAGGTGCTGAAATCGACCGGTGCGAATCACAATCGCGTGGTGATTGGTAAAGACACACGCATCTCGGGTTACATGCTTGAGACGGCACTCACGAGTGGCTTGGTGGCCAGCGGCCTGGATGTTTTTTTGGTGGGTCCGATGCCCACGCCCGCCGTTGCTCACTTAACTAAATCGATGGGCTGTGGAGCGGGCATCATGTTAACTGCTTCCCATAATCCATTCGAAGATAACGGTCTAAAAATTTTTGGACCGGATGGCTACAAACTTTCCGACGACTTAGAAAAAGCGATCGAGGCCTCGATTCTTTCGGATAAGCAACCGCCCTTGGTTGAGCCATCTAAAATCGGCAAGGCGTTTCGCATTGATGATGCGAGTGGTCGTTACATCGAGTATGCTAAACAGAGTGCGGGGCCCACGGATTTATCGGGCTTAAAAATCGTCATCGATTGTGGTCATGGTGCCTCGTACTTAATTGCCCCAATTATTTTCCGCGAACTCGGCGCTAAAGTTAAGAAGCTGGGAGCTGAACCTGACGGCCTGAATATCAACGCGGGTGTCGGCGCTTTACACCCCGAATACGCGGCCGCGGCAGTTAAGGAAACCGGTGCCGATATTGGCATTTCCTTTGATGGCGATGCGGATCGCGTCATCTTTACCGACGAGACAGGCACGCCTGTTTCTGGAGACCGGATTTTAACGCTGTGTGCGATTGCCCTAAAACAGCAGGGCATGCTCAAGAAAGACACCATGGTCACGACGGTGATGAGTAACTTAGGACTGTACGAGGCGCTGCGTAATGCGGGCATCACGGTGGAAACCACCGGCGTGGGCGACCGTCAGGTCATCGAAGCGCTGCGTAAGGGTGGACATTCTTTTGGGGGTGAAAATTCGGGGCACCTTATTTTCGCGGATCATGCAACCACTGGCGACGGCATCTTGAGTGCGATTCAGGTTTTACGCATCATGAAACAGACTGGCAAAAAACTCTCGGAGTTGGCCAAGGTGATGCACGAGTATCCCCATAAACTTTTAAATCTTAAAACGAAAGCGAAGCCTCCCATCGCAAGCCTGCCTAACTTGCAGAAGGCGATGAGTGAGGCCGATGCTGCCTTTGGTCAGGTGGGTCGACACTTGATACGTTATTCCGGCACCGAAAATAAAATCCGTATTTTAGTGGAGCACCGCGAGCAGGGCGAAGTGGATCGCTGGATCAAACGTTTCCAATCGGCGGTGGAGGTCGACATTGTTTAACCCATGCCCTCATTTTCCTACATTAAGGTTAAGGAGCAGAAAGGCTTTGAGTCCTTATCCAAGACGCGCGACATCGTCGACTTTCCCCTGGCTAATCGCCCTTTGCGGGTGCACCAACAGCTTGCCTTAGCGGCCGCGGGTCTGCGTCTCGGTGAGGGTTCTGACTTTAAAATACACCCCTTGGCTTGGTTGGAAGCCAAAGAAATTTTGGCTTTTTTAGATGATGCTACGGCGGGCGAATGGCTCGACGAAAAGGGTAATGTCCTCGCAACTTTTGCCTCGCGCGGAAAAAAGAAAATTCACGCCACCAAAAGTTTTTTACTACTGTACAGCTGGGATTTGATTCGAGCCAACGAGTATGCCGTGGCCGCTCACGACTCGTGGGTAAATCACGGCCAGGCGCACGCCTCGCTTTATGTGGATGGAAAACTTTCGGTCGGACGGGGCACCAAAATTTTACCTGGCGTGGTCATTGAGGGCGACGTGGTGATTGGTGAGAACTGCAAGGTGGGCCCCAATTGTTATATCCGCGGAACAACTTCGATAGGAAGTAACTGTCACATTGGCCAAGCGGTAGAAATTAAGAACACGGTGATTTTAAACCAAACCAACATCGGTCACCTCTCCTACGTCGGTGATTCCGTGATTGGCGAAAAAGTTAATTTTGGGGCGGGTACGATTACCTCTAATTTACGTCACGATGGAAAGAACATGCATAGCCTCTTGGGCAAAGAATTAGTCGACACGGGTCGACGTAAACTCGGCGCCATCGTGGGTGACGGTGTACACACTGGCATCCATACTTCTATTTACCCTGGCCGTAAGATTTGGCCTGACCAATCAACAAAACCTGGTGACATTGTCGCCAAAGACCTTACCTAAACACTATGTGTGGCATCATTGGCTATATTGGTTCGCGACCTGCGACTCCTGTTCTCATCGGTGGCCTCAAGCGCCTTGAGTATCGAGGTTACGATTCCGCAGGTATTGCACTCGCTGAACGAACGGGGCTTTCGACCTTCCGCTCAGTTGGAAAAGTGTCGCGGCTGGTGGATAAGTTAAAAGCTGAACTTTCGGAGAAGCGTCACGACGAAGCCACCACGGGCATTGCGCATACGCGTTGGGCGACGCACGGTGCGCCCACCGAGGCCAATGCGCACCCGCACTTTGATAAGAGTCGCAAGATTTGCATCGTTCATAATGGCATTATCGAAAACTACCGTGCCATCCGCGAGCGTTTGCAGGCCAAGGGACATAAATTTGATTCGGATACCGATACTGAAGCCCTTTCGCGTTTAATTGGTGAGTCGTATCAAGGCGACATCCGTAAGGCCGTGATCCAGGCCCTACGTCAGGTGGAAGGTGCCTATGGCATTGCGGTGCTCTGTGCGGACGAGCCTAACAAGATGATTGTGGCCCGCATGGGCAGCCCGCTTGTTGTCGGTATGGGCGACGATGAGTGTTTGGTGGCTTCGGATGCCGCGGCGTTGGTGGCTCACACGCAACGTGTGATTTATTTAGACGACGGTGATGTGGCGGTGATCACTCCTCACAGCGTTGACATTCGCAATCTCGATGATGAGCCCATTGAGCGTAATGTCGCTGAGCTAGGCCTCGATGTGAGTGCCGTGGAGAAAGGTGGCTACGAGCACTACATGCTCAAAGAGATTTTTGAACAACCCGAGTCGGTGCGCAACGCACTGCGTGGTCGAATTGATTTAGCGGAAGGCAACGCCGTATTGGCTGGTTTAAGTGCATCGCCTGCTGAGTTAGCTGAAATCAGTCGCATCATTCTCGTTGGCTGCGGCACCTCGTTGCACGCTGGCATGGTGGGTGAATTTGCCTTTGAAGACGTCGCCGGTATTTCGACCGAAGTGCAGCAGGCGGCTGAATTCCGTTACCGTAATCCCATTGTGGATCGCCACGACATGGTTATCGCCATTTCGCAGTCAGGTGAAACGGCCGATACTTTGGCTGCTATTCGCAAGGCGAAAGAAAAGGGCACTAAAGTCTTTGGTCTCGTTAACGTGGTCGGCTCAGCCATCGCCCGTGAAACCGGACGCGGTGTGTTCATTCACGCTGGACCAGAAATTTCGGTGGCATCGACCAAGGCCTTTACGGGTCAAGTTTCAGTCCTGCTTTTAATGGCCCTGAAGCTCGGCCGTGGACGTCGACTTTCCCAGGAGCACGGCATGGAGCTTGCCGCTGAAATTAACCGCTTGCCTGAATTGATTGAGTTCGTGCTCAAGCAGAATGATGCCATCGCCAAGATTGCAGAGCGCATGTCGAAGTCGGAACACGCCTTCTTCTTGGGTCGTGGCCCGATGCACCCAGTGGCGCTGGAAGGTGCCTTGAAGCTTAAGGAAATCTCTTACGTCCATGCGGAAGGTTACCATGCAGCTGAAATGAAGCATGGACCGATTGCGTTACTCACGCCTGGCACCCCTGTCATCGTTTTAGCAAATCACTCACCTGTGCTCGAGAAAGTTTGGGGCAATGCCGAAGAATGCAAGGCTCGCGGCGCACGCATTATTGCCATCGTGACCGAAGGCCATACCCATACAGATCTCACCGACGACACGATCACCTTGCCAAAGTGCAGTCCATTGGTCGCAACCATTCCTGCGGCCGTGGCGTTACAATTGCTCTCGTACCATGTAGCCCGTCTGCGTGGTTGTTCGATTGATCAACCGCGCAACTTGGCCAAGTCGGTGACGGTCGAGTAAGTTATCTCACCTGAGGTAAAGACCTTAGGTGCTCGGGGTTGTCGATTCCGATGGGTTTTCTTCAATCGCGAGATGAAGAAAACATTATCACGCAAGTGTTTAGTCTGCATGGAACTTAAGCACCGACAAAGCTTTCACACGCTTAACCCAAAGGGGGACCTTCATCCCTGGTGCAAGGATTGTCAGCGTGAGCACATGGCGGCGAATCGGAACGACCGAAACCTGGGCCGACGTGAAAAGCTCAAGCAGTGTTGTCAGTGCGACCTCAGCTTTAGCCCGAATTGTTTTCACTGGTTAAAGTCCACTGGCACCTACCACAGTTATTGTCGGGGGTGCCACGCGACCTACATGGGTCTGCGTTATCACTTGGTGAAGCCGAAGGCCCGTCTCAGCCTGAAACGTTGAGACCGCGTCACCCTCGGATTGGGGCTAGGTTATTTAAAATTCCGCTGGTGGCCGGACGGGGACTTGAACCCCGAACCAATTGATTAAGAGTCAACTGCTCTACCATTGAGCTATCCGGCCAATCAGCGGAAGTAGAATGAGTGCGTTACGGAGGGGTTTTTTCAAGCGAATAAAACAGCCGCTGTTTTACGCTTAAAACTTGTTCGAAGTGGCCGGACGGGGACTCGAACCCCGAACCAATTGATTAAAAGTCAACTGCTCTACCATTGAGCTATCCGGCCTAACGAACCCCTTGAGCAAAGAGGGCGAAACACTGAAGGTAAAGAATAAATCGACTCAGCGATGGCCCCGCTGGCGGACGGCCTCAAAGAGACACACGCCCGCCGAGACGGAAACATTCAAGCAGGGTACGGCACCCAGCATGGGGATGCGTATGAGGAAGTCGCAAGTCTCAGCAGTGAGGTGACGAATACCGTCGCCTTCCGCACCCATGACCAGGGCAAGCGCACCGGTTAGTTTGGCTGTATAAAGCGACTGGCTGGTTTTGTGGTCACTGGTGCCGGCAATCCAGACGCCGCCGTCTTTTAATTTAACCAACGCGTTGCGAAGGTTATTGGCCTGAACGATGGGAAGGTTTTCGGCGGCACCGACAGCGACCTTACGCACGGTGTCGTTAACCGGTGAAGAGTTTTTCTTGGTGATCACCACAAAAGCACAGCCCGCACAATCGGCGGTACGCAGACAGGCCCCGAGGTTGTGTGGATCCTGCACACCATCGAGTACGAGGATGAGCGGGTCTTTGTGTTTTTCGAGGAGGCGCGGGATATCAGTCTCGTCAAAGAGTTCCAGCGGGCGAAGCAAGTCGGCGTGGCGCGGTGCTCGATCGTTGGAACGGGCCATGATTACTTGCGGGCCAGTCGGCCCTTGGCGTGTAAAGCTTCGGCGATTTGAATCGCATTGAGCGCAGCGCCTTTCCAGAGCTGGTCGCCGCTGACCCAAAGGGAGAGGCCGTTGTCAAAGAGGGTATCCTTGCGGATGCGACCCACGCCGCACTTTTCCTTGCCGGCATAATCAAGTGGCATGGGGTAGTGTTTTTGGGCTGGTTCATCGCAGACTTCGGCACCGGCAAAGGCGGCGATGGCCTTGCGTGCAATCGCGACGTCGACGGGCTTTTCAAATTCGGCACTGATGGCGATGGAGTGCGCACGGAAAACAGGGACGCGAACACACGTGGTTGTAACCTTGAGGTCGGGCAGTCCCATGATCTTACGACCTTCGTGGAGCATCTTCATTTCTTCCTTGGTGTAACCATCTTCGAGGAAGGAATCCACTTGAGGGATGAGATTGAAGGCAATCGTGTGTGGGTAAACTTTGGCAGGGGATGATTCACCTTTAACCCAAGCACGCACTTGGGTGTCGAGTTCGCGCATTGCCTCAGCACCGGTACCTGAAACCGCTTGGTAGGTAGAAGCGAAGAAACGTTTTAATCCAAAAGCTTGGTGCAAGGGGAATAGACCCATCAAAGCAATGGCGGTCGAGCAATTGGGGTTAGCGATAATGCCCTTATGGTTGTCGAGGGC
>CANBWJ010000007.1 GCA_947373115.1 Opitutia bacterium
CCGCTAAAGTGACACGCACGAGCGAGCCGTCGACAATCTTGCCGCCCAACAATTCCTTGGCCAACGGGGTTTCGATTTCCCGCTGAATGAAGCGACGCAGCGGACGTGCCCCGTAAACAGGGTCCAAGCCACGATCCGCGAGCCATTGAAGCACCTTCGCATGCAATTCCAGACGAATACGCTTCGGAGCAAGACGTGCGTTGAGGCCTTCAATTAAAATGGCGGCAATCGCAGCAACTTCTTCGATACCGAGCGGACGGAAGAGCACGACTTCGTCGACGCGATTCAGGAACTCGGGGCGGAAGTGCTGACGGAGATCGGCCATAACCGACTCACGCACGCTTTCTGAAAGGCCTTCCATGCCCGCCGCGCTCGCGATGTGCCGACTACCAATATTGGAAGTCATAATGAAAATCGCATTCCGACAATCCACGGTGCGACCTTGCGAATCCGTTAAACGTCCATCGTCCAATACCTGGAGCAAAATGTTAAAGACATCGGGGTGTGCCTTTTCCACTTCGTCTAATAAGACGACGCAATAAGGGTGACGGCGAATGGCCTCGGTCAACTGACCGCCTTCTTCGTGACCAATGTACCCGGGAGGCGCCCCCACTAAACGCGACACCGCGTGCTTCTCCATGTATTCCGACATATCAATGCGGACCATGGCCTTCTCCGTATCAAAAAGCTCCACCGCTAAGGCCTTAGCTAATTCAGTCTTACCCACGCCAGTCGGACCCAAGAATAGGAACGACCCCACAGGACGGCGGGCATCTTGTACACCGGCACGGGCACGTTGCACGGCTTCCGAAACCGCCTGGACGGCTTCAACCTGACCGACCACGCGCTTCTGCAAGCGGTCCGCAAGTTGTAAAAGTTTTTCCCGCTCACTCGAAAGTAAACGCGTGATCGGCACACCGGTCCAGCGTGCCACGACTTCTGCAATTTCCTCCGGCGTAACGGTCTCGCGGAAGAGTCCCGTGCCCGACTTAGCCGTCTTCTCCATCGCCGCGACGTCTTTCTCCAATTGTGGAATACGTCCGTGACGCAACGCAGCCATGGCATTTAAATCACCTTTACGTTCTGCTTCGGCCATTTCGCGACGGGCCGCATCGAGTTGCTCGCGCACCGCGCGGACTTTTGTCACCTCCGCTTTATCCGATTCCCAGCGACTGCGCACCGTGCGCTGCGATTCGCGCGCCTCAGCTAATTCTTTTCGTAAAATTTCCAAACGTGCCTTCGAGGCATCGTCCTTCTCATTCTTCAAGGCGGAGTCTTCCACTTCGAGCTGTAAAACCCGACGGTTGAGTACGTCTAATTCCGATGGCACACTGTCAATTTCCGTACGAATCTGAGCACAGGCTTCATCGACTAAATCGATGGCTTTATCAGGCAAGAATCGGGCCGTGATGTAACGATCCGAAAGCACGGCGGCTTCTACTAATGCCGCATCTTCAATACGCACCCCGTGGTGCACTTCAAAGCGTTCACGCAAGCCACGTAAAATCGAAACGGTATCGGGCACACTAGGTGGCTCGACCATGACTTGTTGGAAGCGACGTTCCAGGGCGGCGTCTTTTTCAACGTGCTGACGGAACTCATCCAGCGTGGTCGCACCAATACAGTGCAATTCGCCGCGCGCTAACATTGGCTTCAATAAATTCGCTGCATCCATCGCACCGTCAGTCTTCCCTGCCCCGACGAGCGTGTGCATTTCATCAATGAATAATAAAATGCCGCCTTCGGCCGACTTCACTTCGGACAACACTGCCTTGAGGCGCTCTTCAAATTCGCCGCGATACTTCGCACCCGCCAATAATGCACCCATATCGAGCGAGAAAATCGTTTTGTCACGCAAGCCTTCTGGGACATCGCCATTCACAATCCGTTGCGCCAAGCCTTCCACGACGGCGGTCTTACCCACGCCCGGTTCGCCAATCAGCACGGGATTGTTCTTCGTGCGACGGGATAAAATACGGATCACGCGACGAATCTCTTCATCGCGACCAATCACAGGATCCATCTTACCCGTGCGGGCCCGTGCCGTTAAATCCATCCCGTACTTAGTAAGGGCCTCATAGGTAGCCTCGGGATTTGCGGTCGTAACCCGCTGCGAACCACGGACCGACTTCAACGCAGTCATTATTCCCGATCGACCGAAATCAATGGCCTTAAATACCGCCCGCAATGAAGCCGACTCGCTTAAGGCCAATAAGACGTGCTCCGCCGAAACATAATCGTCCTTCATCGCCGCAGCTTCTTCCTTTGCCTTTAATAAGACTTCATGTGCTTCCGACGATAATCCCGGCTGCGTGGGGGCCTGCGATAACTTTGGCAAACGTGCGAGCAGTCCGGCCAGAGCCGAACTCAGTGCCTTATCGTCTTTATTAGCCCGACGGAACAAAGTGGGCGTGACGCCATCCTCCTGCGACATCAGCGCGAAAAGAATGTGGGCCGGCTCAATCAAGGCATGACGACGCTGAATCACTTCGCTCTGTGCCAGCTGAAGCGCCTCGTTGGTTTTATCCGTTAGATTTCCGAAGGGGGTACTCATAATTAAAATCTAAACTGCAAGAACCATTCCAACCGACACCTTTAAGATTACCCCCTATTTTCCGCACCGCAATGGCTGTTTAAAACATTCGCTTAAATCCATTGAGACTTTTCGACCGTCACACTGTGTCGCCAACGCGACGACCTGTCGCAAAACTGCTTTTTATGCCGCGCAGTACCGTATTGCCCAACCTCGTTTGTTGAGTCATAAAGAAAGCATGACGACCCTCGCGCAACTTTCCGCCTTAGAGCGGTTGCTCGACGACCCCTCACCCGTGGTTCGCAAAGCCGTCATCGAAGGTGTAAAATCCGCTGGCACCGATGGCGTGCTCTGGCTCGAGAAATTAAGCACCGATAAAAACTTAGGTAGTTACGCACAGTCCTTATTGGGAGACCTACGCACATCGGAGTCGGCTGCTCACTCCTTTCTTAATTACATCAACGCTGGCAAGATGGACCTCGAAGAGGCGTGCTTATTACTCGAACGCGTCATCCACCCCTCGCTGCCCGTTAACGCTTACGCCGCTGAACTGGATCGCCTCACAGCCCGCACCCGCGAACTCATCGCCGAACCGCTCGATACCAAAGAAAAGTGCCGCCTGCTCTGTCGCGTGATTTTCGGCGAAGAAGGCTACCGTGGCGCCGAACGCTCGTTCGCCGCCCCCGACTCCTCCCTGCTCTCGCGCGTAATGTCCACCAAGCGCGGTATCCCAATTTCACTCTGCATTATTTTTCTCCTCGTTGCCCGTCGACTCAACCTCCCGGTTGAACCCGTCGGCCTACCCGGCCGTTTCATGGTCGGCGTCTTCACCGGCCGCGTCCCTTTTTATATCGACTGTTACCAAGGTGGCACCTTCCGCACCCGCGCCGAAGTGCAATTACTCCTCCTCGATAATCACTTACCCGCTGACGAGGATTTTCTTCAACCTGTGACAGTGACCCAAACCATCGCACGTTGTTGCCGTAATTTAGTTTCCCAGCTCGAAGCCCATGGCAACGATCGCGGCAGCCGCCAATTTGTCGGCTTCGTTCACGCCCTCGAAAAAATTGATCACCGTGCCTGATTCCACCCTCACCCTAGCTGACATTCGTCAGAGAGAATTTCCTGCGCGGAGCCTCGGTGTTCTGGGCGACCCCATCGCACACTCACTCAGTCCCACAATGCACAATGCGGCCATCGCCGCCGGCAGCGCTCAACACCCTGAATTAAAAGGCTTAAATTACTATCGCCTACACATTAAGCCCGATGAATTGGCGGAAGCACTCAACGTGCTGAAAGCGAAAGGTTTCATCGGATTAAACCTCACGGTGCCGCACAAAATCGCCGCACTAAAATTAGTTTCGAATCTCTCCACTGAAGCACGTGCGGCCGAATCGGTCAATACACTCACGCTTACACCTCAAGGCTGGGCGGGTGATACCACCGATGGACAGGGCTTCATTGCGGCCTACGAAGAAAAGAGCGGAGAGAAAATCGCCGGCAAAGAAGTCATCCTACTCGGCGCAGGCGGTGCCGCCCGCGCTGTCGCCGTGGCCTGCTTAAACGCTCAGTGCCAAAGTCTGTTTATCACCAATCGCGACGCGACTAAAGCCCAAGCCCTTGTCGCCGCACTCAAAGATCCTCGCGCTCAGTGCGGTGAATTAAAGTCGGTTGGATCCAAGGCAGTGATCATCAATTGCACGACGCTCGGATTGAGCCCCACCGATGAAAGCCCGCTCGCCGAAAAGTTTCTACAGAGCGGACAATTCGTTTTTGATACCACCTACGGTTCACACCAATCCAAACTCCTGCAACTCGCCCAAGCCCACGGCGTTGCTCACTGCGATGGCCGTCCCATGCTGCGCTGGCAAGGGGCCGTCGCCTTTAAACTGTGGACCGGCATCACGCCGCCCGCCGCACCGATGCGCCAAGCCATCGGCGAGAAATAATCTTTTATGAGCCTGACCGACCTCCAAATCTTTATCGCTTTTCACCCCGCCGTCGCGGCCGTGTGCGCTGGCGCCGTCGGTGCGTGCGTCGGAAGTTTTTTGAACGTCTGCATTCATCGCCTACCGAAAGGCCAATCCATCGTCACCCCGCCATCGCACTGCGCCTGCGGTCAACCGATTCCTTCCTCTTTAAACATCCCGCTCATCGGTTGGCTCGTCCTCAAAGGCAAAGCACGCTGCTGCGGAGCCAGCATTTCGCCGCGCTACCCTGTGGTTGAGCTTCTCACCGGCCTGCTCTTCGCACTCGCACTCCTCACGCTCGCCCCAGTCAAAGCCGCCATCGCCTGCGTCTTTATTTCACTGCTCATCGTTTTAGCGGGCTGCGATTGGAATGACATGCTCGTGCCCGATGCACCTAACTTTGCCTTGGTCGGCACCGGCCTCCTCCTTTCCATCATTGCTCCATCGCTCCACGGCGAAACCAGCTCACACCTCGAAATCGTCAACCGCATCGCCTCCGCCAAGGACGCACTCATCGGCATCGCTGTCGGCACCGCCCTCATCTGGTGGATCCGCACCATCGCCACGGCGATTCTTAAACAAGAGGCTATGGGCGAGGCCGACATCATTCTGTGTGCGGGGGTCGGCGCCTACTGCGGCTGGCAAGGCGCCCTGTTCTGCCTCTTCGGTGGTGCCGTCATCGGAGTGTTAATAAAACTACCCTCAGTTTTGGCTCTTTTTAGTCAGAAAGAAGAACGCGAAAGTGTGCCTTTCGTGCCCAGTATGGCGGCTGCGGCCGTGCTTTGGTTCTTTTACGGACCCCAGTTGATTCAGACCTGGCAGCTCTGGACCCAGGGTTGATATTTCGGACTTGTCACGCCGACCCAACACCCTCGAAATAAACCTTACCCCAATGAAGCACCTCGCTCTTGTCACCCTCCTCGCCGCAACCGCACTCGTCGGCTGCAGCAGTTACGATACCCCTACCCATAACGGTAACGTATCCGTGGAGCCGGCCCACAATTTCCTCGGTATTATTAAGGTCGAACCCGGTTCCTATGGCCAAGTCAACAAAGCCACGGTTCACCTGAGCATGAACGATTTCGTTTCCCGTCGGGCCAACTCTGGTGACCGCATTACCCTCCTTTGGGGTGCCATCACCATCACCGACTACTAAAAAGTCCAACAAGTGTCCTTGCAGAAGCCCCGAAATCGGGGCTTCTTCATTTATAGGCAAAATGAACGACTCCGGCTGTAACGTCGCACGACACCTCCGCACCGCGGCCCAGACGACGCCTTTCGCTTACGCCACCCTCACTCCGCTCTCCGTCAGCGAAGAGGGACGCGTCGTTCATCAGCACCGCTCCTTCAAACTCTTGGATCAAGAAAGCGATGCCGCGGCACGAATTTTTTACGCCGACGGCATTCAAAAAGGCACCCGCACCCTACTCGCCGTCCAACCCGGACACGACCTCATCGTATGCATGTTCGCTTTATTGAAACTTGGCGCCGTGCCCATCGCCATCGACCCCGGCATGGGTTGGTCGAAAGTTCTTAACTGCATTCAACACACCCAGCCAACCGCACTGGTCGCAATGCGACCCGTCGCTTTGCTGAGTCACCTGCCCTTCAAAGCCTTCAAAAGTTTTTCCTGTCGCATCGCCGTCGGCGGCAGCAAATGGCGAAAATTATTACAGGACTGCACCTCCGCCACACCATTGCCACTTACTGAAGTGACCGCAAACAGCGCAGCCGCGATTCTTTTTACTTCCGGATCAACCGGCGCACCCAAGGGCGTGAATTACACCCACGGCATGTTCGATGCGCAAATCAGATTGATCCGACAAACTTTTAGAATTCAGCCCGGCGAAATCGACATGGCGATGCTGCCTGTCTTCGCCTTGTTTAATCCAGCCCTGGGCATGACCACCGTCACGCCGATGATGAATCCGTCGCGCCCCATCGAAGCCAATCCCGCCCCCATCGTCGCCGCGATTCGCACCGAGAAAGTCACTAATTCCTTCGGTTCTCCCGCCATTTGGGGACGTATCGCCGAATACTGCCTTAGGGAAAATATAAAACTCCCCAGCCTGCAACGCCTGCTCATCGCAGGAGCACCCGTACCCAACGGCCTGCTCGAAGACCTCCGCACCATCGCACCCAATTGCGAAATTCACACACCGTACGGGGCCACCGAATGCCTACCCGCCACCACGATTGAATCGACCGAGATTCTGCGCGAAACCGCGGCCGCAACCTTACTCGGACAAGGCACTTGCGTGGGTCGACCCGTCAGCGGCGTGCAAATTAAAATTATTCAAGAAGCCCCCGGAGCCATTCTCAATCTTAACGACGCCACCGAATGTGCGCCCAATACGATTGGTGAAATCATCGTCACCGGCCCCAGCGTCACGCACTCCTACGATCAACTCCCGCTGGCCACGGCGCGCGCCAAAATTCGTGATGGCGAAAAAATCTGGCACCGCATGGGCGACCTGGGCCGCATCGATGCCACGGGCCGACTCTGGTTCCACGGTCGCTGCATCGAAAAAGTGCAAACCACTCACGGCATCCTCACCACCGAATCCATTGAGCCCGCCTTCCGAAATCACGAAGACGTTCAACGCTGCGCCCTCATTGGGATCGGTGCCGTGCCCAAACAAATTCCGGTTTTAGTAATCGAACCTAAACCTGAATCCTTCCCTGCTAACGAGGGTGAACGAGAAACGTTCATCAAAAACCTACGTATCCATGCACGGCATAATGCGCTGTCGCATCAGATTCAAAAAATCGTGTTTCAAGCGAGCCTGCCGGTTGACGTTCGTCACAACGCCAAAATTCATCGCCTCAAGTTAGCCGAGGAATGGACCCGCAGATTAAGCCCTAAATTTAGCCTTAAACTATGAATCCGCCCGTCGTCTTAGTCACAGGTGGGGCAGGCTTTCTCGGACGGGCCATCGTGGCTCGCTGTAAAAAACGGGGATATAAAATTCGCGTGGTCGGACGAAGCCCACGGCCCGCTCATCTCGCGTCCGAGATGGACTACATTCAAGGCGACCTCGCCCAATCCGAAATCGCTCTGGCCGCCGTCAAAGGTTGTGATTACGTCTTTCACGTGGCCGCCAAGGCCGGCATCTGGGGTCGGTGGGACGATTATGTCGCCGCTAATATCACTGCCACGTATCACCTGATTGAAGCTGCGAAGTTGAGCGGCGTCCGCGCCTTCATTCACACCAGCACACCGAGCGTAGTCTTCAGCGGTGAATCGTTTATCGGTGCCAACGAATCACTTCCCTACGGACAAAACTGGCTCTGCGCTTACGCCGAAACGAAGGCAGAGGCTGAAAAAATCGCGCTTAAAGCATCGTCCGAAAAGATGCCGGTCTGTGCCCTGCGCCCACACCTCATCTGGGGCCCCGGCGACACTCACCTCTTCCCGCGTATTCTCGCCCGCGCTCGTGCTGGCAAACTGCGTATCGTCGGCGACGGCAAAAACCTCGTGGACGTCACCCACGTGGACACCGCCGCAGACGCACACCTCAACGCCCTCGATGCCCTCCTCGCCGGCAGGGCCCATGGTAAGGCATATTTTATCTCACAAGGTCAGCCCGTAAAACTCTGGGAGTTTGTGAACCGCCTACTCGTCGGTGCCGGCCTGCCCGTCGTCACGAAGAAAATCAGCCTGAAAAAAGCCTACACCATCGGTTCAATTCTCGAAGCGGCATGGACAGTCCTACCCTTGCGCGGTGAGCCACCAATGACTCGCTTCGTAGCGGTCGAATTAGCCAAGAGCCATTACTTTGATATTTCCGCAGCACAACGCGACCTCGGACTGCAACCCGCGCACGAAACCTGGGCGGCACTCGATGCGTTAGCGGCTACTTTCCGAACTAAGAAATAAGGGCTACGCTTGCACACCGACGTTTTCCCGTCACTCCTTGCGTATGCCCTCCGACGGACTGCAGTCTAATCAAACGTTCATCGTAACCATGAAGACATGGTTCGATCAAACCGACGGACTCGGCATTCTGCACCACTCGCACTACGTGCTGATGATGGAGCGCGCTCAAAAAGTTTTCTTCGTGGCGACCATGGGAAAAGACACCCTCGACCCCGCGATCGCCCCCGATGTCTACGTCGTCGTGCGCGACCTCTCCCTGCAATACATGATGCCGATTCACCCCGAGTGCGAAGTGCGTCTCGTCTTGAGCGTGAAAAAGGTTCGTGCCGCCGGACTCACCGTCGATTTCGAATTCCGCAGCGTCGACGATAAAGTTTTGTACGCGAAAGCCTCGCGCACGGTCTGTCGCATGGACGGCGTAACGCATCAGCCCGCAGCGTGGTCCGATGAGTTTCGTACCAAACACGAAGCCCTGCTGCGCAATTAACGCGTCGTTAATTCGGCACAGATTCCACAAGTCTTGCCGTTGCATCCACGAGCGGTGCAGTGCTCCCGTCCGTAGAAAATAATCCGCAGGTGCAATTGATTCCAGGCCGACTCGGGAAAAACCTTCTTGAGGTCACGCTCCACTTGCTCGACGGATTTTCCAACGCTGAGTTTCCAGCGCTTGGCCAATCGGTGAATATGCGTGTCCACCGGAAACGCGGGCACTCCAAACGACTGCGCCATTACGACCGACGCGGTTTTATGTCCGACCCCGGGCAATTCCTCTAACGCCTCAAAACTCGACGGCACTTTTCCGCCGTGCTTTTCCATCAACATTTTTCCTAAGCCGACCAAGGCCTTGGATTTTTGCGGGGCCAAACCCAACTGCCGAATCAACTCGAGTACGCGCGATTCTTTCATCGCCGCCATCTTCTGCGGCGTGCCTGCCTCCGCAAATAAGGCGGGCGTAATTTCATTCACTTTCTTGTCCGTGCACTGCGCCGAAAGCACGACCGCTACCAACAAGGTAAAGGCATCAACGTGATCCAGCGGGATTGGCGTCTGCGGATACAGTTTGGCGAGCCGTTTGGCCACAAGGTCAGCTCGCTCTTGGCGGGTCATAGAACCCGACAAATACGGCCAATGTGAATAACTTCCAGCCCGTTATCGTTAATCCAGATTTATCAGGCCAAAGGTCCTAATAATCACACCCGTTTTTCCTTATACCCCACACCGTTTATTCGTGCAAATTTGCGATGCTTTTAATTCTTATAGACTATAAATTTATGGTCCAACTGCCCTTTGATCCTTCGAAAATAAATCGCGAATTGGCCCGTCACTACATCCCCGCGAGCGAGGGTGACATCCAAGCGATGTTCAAGGCCATCGGATCACAAAAGTTTTCCGAGATGTACAGTCACATCTCCGATGACGTGAAGTTCAAAGGCCCACTCAATCTGCCCGTCGAACTGGAATACCAAGCGCTCGCCGATCGCATGGCAGCCTTGGCGCAAAAAAATCAGGTCAAGACCGCCTTCTTGGGCGACGGCCTGCAAGTCTATCAGACCAACGAAATTGTCGGACACGTTTGCTCGATCCGTAACCTCACGACTTCTTACACACCCTACCAGCCTGAGCGCTCCCAAGGCACGCTTATCACACACTGGATTTATCAGTCGACCCTCGCGCAACTCACCGGCTTCGAAGCGGTCAACTCCTCGCTCTACGATCGTGCCAGTGCACTCTTTGAAGCCGCCGTCTGCGCCGTCCGCATGTCCGAGGTCGACGCCGATACCATCCTCGTCGCGGCTAATCTTTTCCCAGGCGACATCGAAGTGCTCAAAACGCACTGCGAAAACACTTCCGTTAAACTGGTCTTCATCGCTGCCGAAGAAGAAGCCGGCCGTCTCAGTGGTAAAGCAATCGAAAGTGCCGTCACAGCCCACGCCGGAAAAGTTGCCGGCGTCATCTTCCCCCAGATTAATAACTTGGGTCTGATTGAAAACGTCGACGAACTCACCGATGCCTGTGCCGCCTCCAAGGTGCGCTCTATCGCCGTCATCGATCCCATGCTCCTCGCCACGGGCGGTTTAAAGGCACCTGCGAATTACGGCAGCAAAGGTGCCGACATCATCATCGGCGAAGGCCAACACCTCGCCATCGGTGCGAATTTCGGCGGACCCGGACTCGGGATCTTCGCCGTTCGTCACAATGCCGAACGCAAAAACGAAGTGCGCGAAACGCCCGGACGCTTCGTCGGCAAAGCCAAGGACAATGCCGGTCGCGATTGCATCGTGATGGTGATGTCCACCCGCGAACAACACATCCGCAAAGACAAGGCGACGTCGAACATCTGCTCCAATCAGGCCTTCATTGCGACCATCGCTGGCGCCGCCATCCTCGCCCGCGGCGAGAAAGGCATGTCCGATAGTTGCACCAAGGGTCACGACCTCGCCCACCAAACCGCCGCCCGCCTCGGCGGTATTCCTGGACTTAAAATCTGCTACGCCAAACAAGCTTTCTGGAATGAGTTCAGCCTCATGCTTCCTGAGCCTGCCTCCGCTGTCATCACCAAGGGCCGCGCCGCCAACTTGCATGTCGGGGTCGACATCACTGGCCGCACACCCTGTGGCTGTTCGTTGCTCAAAATTTCATTCAGCGATCTACAATCCGCCGCCGATGCCGATAAACTCGTCGGGTTCTTCGAAGGCCTCTACGGCAAATCCACCCAGACCACAGAATTAGCCGCCGTACCCGCCGCCTTAAAACGCAGCGCACCTGTCGGGCTACCCTCTTTCGCACTCAGCGAATTAAAAGCGTATTACTCTAAACTCGGTGAACTCAATGTGTCGCCCGATACGGGATGCTTCCCACTCGGTTCGTGCACGATGAAGTACAACCCGCACATCAACGATTGGGCAGCGGGACTCCCCGGCTTCACCGGCCTGCACCCCCAAGCACCGCTGGAAGACGCTCAAGGCTCACTCGAACTGCTCTGGCAAATTCAAGAATGGCTCCAAGCCATCACCGGCCTTCCTGGCTTAACGACTCAACCCGTGGCGGGCGCCCAAGGTGAATTGGTCGGACTAAAACTCTTCCAGGCTTATCATCGTCACCACGGCCAAGGTCACCGCGATATCATTCTTATTCCATCCAGTGCCCACGGCACCAATTTCGCGACTGCCACCACCGCTGGCTACGTGAACAAAAATCGCGCCGATGGTGCACCTTCCGGTATCGTACTTTTAAAGTCCGCCCCCGATGGCCGTGTGGATCAAAACGATTTCGATGCAAAGGTTGCAGA
Source organism: Opitutia bacterium (assembly GCA_947373115.1). Lineage (GTDB taxonomy): Bacteria > Verrucomicrobiota > Verrucomicrobiia > Opitutales > UBA953 > UBA953. The sequence goes on from CANBWJ010000007.1 coordinate 11,673, forward strand.
GTTCGGACCCCGCATCGCGGGCATGATGGTGACCAATCCCAATACCTCGGGAGTCTTTGAAACCGAATTCAAACGCATGGCCGATGCGATTCATAAGGTCGGCGGACTCGTCTACATGGACGGTGCGAACATGAACGCCATCGCCGGCTGGATTAACCTCGGTGCCCTCGGCGTCGATGCGGTACATAATAATTTACACAAAACCTGGACCGTGCCTCACGGCGGAGGCGGACCCGGCGACGGCATCGTCGGCGTTTCTGAAAAGCTCAAAGATTTTCTCCCCGGATTCCAAATCGAGAAACAAGGCGAGCGTTACGTCGCCATTAAACCCAAGTACAGCATCGGCTCCTTCCACCGACACTGGGGGAATTTCGCCCACAAGGTTCGCGTCTACACCTACCTGCAACGCCTCGGCCGCGAAGGCGTTCAACGCATGTCCGCGATGTCCGTCCTCGCGAGTCGCTACCTCTTCTCGCAACTCGACCGCCACTTCCCTTCGCTGCCCGTAGCCGCCAAAGGCGTACCCCGCATGCATGAGTTCATTCTCACACTCCACGAGGAAGACTTTAAGCGCATCGAAGCCGCCGGCATTCCCCGCGCCAACATCATCGCCCGCGTGGGTAAACTCTTCCTCGATTTCGGTTTCCACGCCCCCACGGTGGCCTTCCCTGAAGTCTTCGGACTGATGATTGAGCCCACCGAGTCTTACACGAAGGATGAACTCGATCGCTTCGCCGAAGCCGTCATCGCTATCGGTGAACTCATTCGCACCCGACCCGAAGTCTTGAAATCTGCACCGCGGTTCACGCCGGTCGATCGCGTCGATGAAGTCGCCGCCAATCGCGGACTGGTCCTCAGCGAACACCTGACCGCCTTGCCGCTCATCAATCCGAACCGTCTTTCACCCGTCTTGCTCAATAGCTTACCCGTGAAAGAAATTCAGAGCCGCATCCTCGCGACCCTCTAACCCTTCGCGGCGCGGTTGGCTTTTAATAAAAAATATAAGCCAAAGATAAAAAGTAAGGCGAACGACGCGAAGCCCGCGCGTTCGGCCGCGGTCCCGTCGTTCGAAGAGACAAAGAACGCACCCGCAATCGCGCCGAGCACCGGACCGAGAAACGCGGCAAACTTACCCGTCATACTGTAGAAGCCGAAGTAAACGACTTCTTCGCCCGCGGGCACGAGCTCCGCAAAGTACGAGCGACTCAGCGCCTGCACACCGCCTTGAATCAGGCCGACGCCAGCGGCGATTAACCACACCGAAGGGAAGCTATAGCCCAAGACGGTCAACATACCGGGGCTTATCTGTGACCCAAAGATCGTCAGGAAAACATACGCCACCAAGGCGAACGCTATCATGCGCACCGCACCCACGCGATGTGCCAGCCAACCAAAAGCCAAGGCCGCCGGAATACCAATCACCTGCACCACCAAGAAGGCTTTAATTAAATCGGCCGAAGAAAAACCGAGGACGGCGCCGAAGTGGGCCGCCGAAGTCTTCACTGCATGCACGCCATCAATATAAAGAATATAAGCCAACAGGAACCAACGCACCCGCGGCTCGGCCCATAATTTACGGGCGGTTGTAACCGTACCCTGCCAAGCCACCGATAATGAAAACGGCTCGGCGTCAGCCAGGCGTTGATTGGGCTGAGTCAGCAGCGGTAAGGAAAATAAAATCCACCACGCACCCGCGGCTGGGTAAATCCAATGCAACGTGGGACCGGAGAATAAACCCATGGCCAAGCCGACCAACATCACCACGCCCGCCACAAAGCCGCTCGCAAAGGCCATGCCACTGAGTTGGTGACGCTTCCCGGCCGGGGCATAATCAACAATCATCGAATCGTAAAACGTGCTCGCCGCAAAAAATGCAATGCCACCAAACGAATAGAGGGCGGCGGAGAATAACCAATGCCCCTCGGGCACCCAGCCCAAGCCCGCCGTGCAGAGTCCGCCGAACCACACCGACCAACGCAAAGCACGCCGACGAAACTTCCCCTTCATCGCGAGCTGACCCAAGAAGGGGGCGGCGAAGAAAATCAGGAGGCACGGCACCGCCTGCGTTAACTTAAAGGCAATCGATTCGAACTGCGGGCTCAAACCCGCACCCCAATAGTGGTGAAACATCTGTGGCCACACCAAAGCGAGTACAACCAAAGCAAACGACGTGTTGGCGAAATCATACATCACCCAAGCCAGCGCCGAACGCCAATGGTACTGTGGGGCCGCTTTCACGTCCGTTAAAGTGACCGTACCCAACCAATCAGCAACTCGGAATTAGACCTTAAGCCCGACGGAGCTGACTGAAGAGTTCGATGGCCGACTGCGAACGGTTTAAAATATAAACGTGGTAACCCGGCACCCCGCGACCTAACAGGCCGCGAATCTGCCGCACCGCCCAACTCACGCCAACCCGGCGTTGCGCTTCTTCATCTTCCCCACAGGCCTCTAATTCACGCACCAAGGCATCAGGAATCTTGGCCTGACAAAAGCCGCAGAATCGACGGGCCTGCTTGAGCGAAAGCACGGGCATGATACCCGGTAAAATGGGCACTTTCACTCCGGCGGCCCGCGCCCGAGCCACAAAGCGAAAATAATCATCGTTATCTAAGAAAAGCTGTGTCGTCACGAAATCTGAGCCCGCTGCCACTTTGCCAGCTAAGTGGCGGATGTCCGACAAATCATCAGGCGAACTCGGGTGACGCTCAGGAAAGCCGGCGACCCCAATCGCAAAACGCTGCGGGCGAACTTCGCGAATTAATTTCACCAACTCCAAGGCATGCGTAAAACCTTCAGGATGTGCGGTAAATTCTTTTTGGCCCTTGGGCGGATCGCCGCGCAGTGCCAGAATTCCGGCAAAGCCTGCGGCATCATACTTCTGAATGATTTCCGTAAGTTCGGCGCGGGAGTGCCCCACGCAAGTAAGGTGAGCAATAATCGGAAAACCGACCTCCACGAGTTTCTTGCCGTACTCGAGCACGGTGGAGCGATCCGTGCCGCCTGCACCGTAAGTAATGGAAGCAAAATCAATACCATAAGGCTGTAATGACTTCGCGGTGGCCAACATGCTCGCACCATCCTCCGAGGTTTTCGGCGGAAAGAATTCGACCGAAACCGTCGGGCGGTCCGTCGCACGCAAGCGCGTCATGAATCCTTCTTTCAACATACGCATCAACTTATCTCGATAAGATGATAGATGTCAAGTTTAGCCCTCGTCCCGCGGGGGCAAGCCGTCGCGATTTTGCGGTAAATCCTGGGGCAAAGCCACGTGGTAGGCCATGACCATCCAGCACAGCATCACGGGGTAAATCAGCACCATGAACCCAAAAGTGCCGATAATGCCGAGGGCAATCCCTGCCCCCACGCTAAGCACCTTATAGCCCACGAGAAAGCAGATCGGAATAATAATAAAAATAATCGAGGCGACGTAACCAATCGAAGTCGTACCGGAATAAAATCCGGCAGAGCGTTCTAAATCCATACCACAACTCACGCAGGCTTTGTTTAAACGAAACCACGATTGCAATAAGCCGCGCTCACCGCAGTTGGGGCAATGGCAAAGCAAGCCGCGTTGAATGACCTCGGCACGCGTGACTTTTAATTCAGGCTCCATCCTTACATGCGCTCCACGGGTTCAATCGCCAAGAGACGCAAGCCCGTTTCTAAAATCGAACACGTGCGGGCACAGAGCATCAGACGACGGGCTCGCACCGCAGGGTCATCCACGTTCACCGTGTCCGCCGCATAGAAGGCGCCGTAGGCCGCCGCCAATTCATGCAAGTAAGTGCAGAGGTGGTGCGGACGAAGGTCCTCGAGTGCCAGGTCGAGTGCGGCGGTGAAACCTAAAAGTTTGCGAGCCAACGCAATCTCGGTCGGCGTTTCTGGATCAGTGGCACCTTCTTCACCTTTCCCAACTTCGATGCCGTTCTTGCGGAAAATCGAACGCACGCGCACCACGGCATACATCAAATACGGGGCGGTATTACCTTCAAAGGCCAGCAGCTTATCCCACGAGAAGGAGTAATCCATCGTGCGATTGGAGGCCAAATCAACGTAACGCAGGGCCGCAACGCCGACGGCTTTGGCAATAGCCTTACGCTCCGCTTCGGAGAGCTCGGGACTCTTCGCTGTCACTGCGGCAAAGGCACGTTCGGTCGCTTCATCAATCAGCGACTGCAAGCGCACGGGGTCGCCCGACTTCGTTTTGATGGCTTTACCGTCTTCACCCAAAATAGTGCCAAACCAAACGTGCCGCAGACGCGGTAATGTACGCTTTGTGGCTGTAAACCATTTCGCGCCCGTGCGGAAGAGTTGCTGGAAGTGATCCTGCTGCCGTCCGTCGGTGACGTAGACAATTTCATCGGCCTTAAAATATTCGGCCCGGTACAACAAAGTCGCTAAGTCGGTTGAAGCGTAATTCGAAGAACCGTCTTTCTTGCGAACGATGAAGGGCATTGGCGTTTCGGCGTGACGGGAGAAGCGCGGCTCATCGTCGTGCCAAACCACCAACGCACCTTCGCTCTCTTCGGCCAAGCCGACTTTCTTGAGCTCGCTGTACACTTGGTCGACCTTATCGCGGTAAAACGATTCACCCAAAATCACATCGGTCTTTAGGCCGAATTGATCGTAGATGCGCTGACAAGCGGTATTGGAAACTTTGACGATTTCCTCCCAAAGTGCGAGGTTTTCGGCGTCACCCGATTGTAATTTCGCCAATTCTGCTCGGGCTGCGTCCAACGCTGCAGGATCGGCCTTCGTCAACACACTGCCCTCTTTATAAAGGCGCTCTAAATCATCGAGGGCAGTCGGGCTCTGCGAATCCAATTTAAAACCCGCCCGACGAATGGCTAAAATGAGAATACCGAAATTGGTACCCCAGTCGCCGATGTGATTATCACGCGTGAGTTTGGCCCCACAGAATTCAATCAGTCGTGCCACCGCTTCGCCGATGACAATCGGACGTAGGTGCCCAACGTGCATTTGCTTCGCGGTATTAGGCGAGGGGTAGTCGATGACGACTTTACGGCCGCCCATGATGCGGGACGCACCGGCACGCCATTTCGATTCATCACGGTATTCACGCAACCACGCCCCAAGCGCCACGGGGGTTAATTTAAAATTAATGAAACCGGGTCCAGCGACTTCGACCTGAAATAATTTCTCATCGAGTTCACCGGTGGCTTTTACGGCATCGACCAGTGCGGTTGCCAGGGCACGAGGGTTCCCTTTGGCTTTTTTAGCAACGGCTAAGACACCGTTGGCCTGGAAGTCAGCGTGGCGCGGATCCGAGGGGCGGAGCTCCGGATTGAAATCGGCATCAAACCCCGCCACCGAAGGCGCGACCTTACGCAATAAGGCATCGAGTTCACGGGCTGGATTAAACCAAACAGGCATGGCTTAAGGGGTATTGCCCCCTGCCCCTTCGGCAAGCGAAGAAGCGGACAAATCACACCCACGCTTGCCACCGTGCCATGAAAGTTAACTTTGTTCCTATGCAAACTAACCACCAACTCGTCCGCGATTGCCCCGCGACCCTCATCCCCGCGGGCGATGTGGTGATTTTAGAAAAAGGCTCAGAAGTCACCGTCACCCAAGCCCTTGGCAACTCGGTCACCGTCCGCACACCGATGGGTTTATTCCGCATCGCCGAAGGGGATTTATCTGCGCTCGGTTCCGCAGCGACCGACCTCCTCAGCAATCGTAATAATAAAACCAACGCTGGACCCTTAAACGTCGAAGCCGTCTGGGATGCACTGCGCGAATGCTTCGACCCTGAAATTCCGGTTAACATTGTGGACCTTGGACTCATCTACGACCTCGACCTGCAAGATGCCACAGCGGGTGGTAAAAAAATCAATGTGAAGATGACCCTCACCGCGCAAGGTTGTGGCATGGGACCCGTCATCGCGGCCGATGCGAAAAGTAAAATTGAATCACTCGCCGGCGTGGAATCCGCCGAAGTCGCTATCGTCTGGGACCCGATTTGGAATCCACGCATGATTTCGGAAGCGGGTCGCAAGCAGCTCGGATTGGAATGATTGAGGCGTCGTCCAAAGTTCGTCGGAGCGTTTACATGCACGTGCCGTTCTGTGCCTCGACGTGCGATTTCTGTGCCTTCTATCAAGAGCAACCGAAGCGGGGTGACATTGATCGCTACCTCAACGCGATGGAACGCGAACTTGAAATCTTGCCGCCTGGTAAGGTCGAAACTGCCTTCTGGGGCGGTGGCACACCCGGACTGCTCCCCGCCGAAGACCTTTATTTTCTCGGTCGAGCGATGACGAAGGCGACGGGGCCGCTAAAAGAATGGAGCGTCGAACTTGCCCCGTCATCGGTGCGACCCGAGAAACTCGCGGCCTTGAAAGAAGCAGGCGTCACGCGTGTTTCGTTGGGCGTCCAAAGTTTTGATGATGCGACGCTCGACACTTTAGGCCGTCGACATTCGCCCAAACAAATCATGGAAGCCTGGAAAGCGATTGAAGATGTCGGCTTCAAGAGTCGCAACCTCGACCTCATTTTCGCCATCCCTGGACAAGACGATAAACGCTGGATGGAAGACCTCCGCAAAGTCGTCGACCTCAACCCCAATCACATTTCGACGTACTGTCTGACGTTTGAAGAAGACACCGCGATGTACGTGAAGATGAGTCAGGGGAAGGTGAAAATAGATAAAGACCTCGAAGCTTTCCTGTACCGTCGCACCTGGGAATTCCTCGAAACTAAAGGCTACGCCCAATACGAAATTTCGAATTTCGCCCAAGCGGGTCACGCCTGTGAGCATAACTTGATCACCTGGGAAATGGGTGAGTGGGCAGGCTACGGGCCTTCCGCATCCTCGCAGTGGCAAGGTCAGCGGTGGAATAATCCCTCTAATCTCGAAGGCTGGATTACGGGTATAGAGAAAAACCAGCCCGTGCGTGAACAGGCCAAAGCCCTTTCCGCCGCCGATTTACTGTCAGATGCCTTAGTCTTCGGCCTGCGATTAAATGCGGGCGTTTCGCCCTTCGCCCTCGCGACTCGCTTTGAAACCGAGTTACCGAAAGGCGTCCTGAACCTCTTCGCCAATTTAGTTGAAGAAGGTCTCATGGAATTAGTCGGCGAAAACTTCCGCCTCACCGGCGAAGGCCGCATGCGGGCCGACGCGGTCGGCGTCGCGGTACTCGAGCAGTTCGATTAAGGTTAACTGGCCGCGACAACTGCGTCCCATAATTTAATACGGGACTCAATCGCTGCCAACGCTGCCGCACTGGCCTCTTGCCATTTCTGAGCATCATCACCGCAAACGAGTTCCACCATACGAAGTGAAATCGCACCGTGGTGACCGCCATCGACTTCGATGTGTCGCTCTAAATAATAACGGAAGGTATCGAGTTTACCCGGGTGTGCCTGACTGAGCTTCACCACCAACTCATGAAACATGTCGGGGATTAAATCTTCGCGGCCAAAGGTGAAAGCGGCAGCCACTTCGTGTAATTTTCCATCGGTCGCCGTTTTAAAAGTGTGCGCCGAAAACTCGGCTGATCCGACGGGTACGCCTGACAACTTGAGCGCCTCAGCGGTGGAGCGTTTGGCTTTCACCGAAGCGAGGGCTTTTAATACTGCCTCCGATGAGGCACCCGCGTCGCGCATGGCGCGTAAATAAAGTTCGAAGTGGCTGATGCGCGTGCCCTGCGGATCCACGTCTGACTCTTCACCGCAGACAATTTCATTAATCAGAAAACGAACTTCCGCATCGCCCACCGGCACCCAGGGCACATCGACGCAAGTAAGGTCGCGTTGCAGGCGCTTTAAGAGCGACATGAAATCCCAGACAGCGAAAACGTGAAAGCCCATGAAGCGCTGCACATCTTCGAGCGATGCCATGCGAGCGTAGAGCGGGTGACGCAGCAGGCGTTCGCGAGCGGGAGCAATTGCTTGGCGGATTTCAGCAAGTCGGTCCATGCCCAGCAAACTAGGGGGAATTACCAGAAAGCAATCCGCGTCGCGATTTATCTAAACTTTATTTGTCGCAACGCCTCGTAGGTGGCGATGCCACAGGCGGTCGATAAATTCAGGGAACGCAACGAATCGTTAAACTGCGGAATTTTCGTTGAACGCTCCGGCCCAAACCAAGCATGTACCTCGGCGGCTGCACCTGAACCTTCGTTGCCAAAGACTAAGCCGTCACCAGCCTGAAACGCGACCTCCCATAAGCCCTGCTTGGCCTTGGTCGTAAATAACCACATGCGCTCGGGGCGCTCGGGTGATTTTAAAAATGCTTCCCAGTTATCGTGGTGATGCACATCGAGTTCGTGCCAGTAATCCATCCCCGCACGACGGAGCTGCTTATCTTCGAGTGAAAAACCCAAGGGGTGAATTAAGTGTAGCCGACAATCCGTCACCGCGCACATCCGACCGATGTTTCCGGTGTTCGGCGGAATTTCCGGACAAAGTAAAACGATGTGTAGCGGCGGCTTCACTTGCGGCGGGACATCGCGCGAGAAATTTCGCGCTTCGCTTCACGCTCTTTAATATCCTGACGGCGATCGTGCTGTTTCTTGCCCTTACCAATGGCGATAAGGCATTTCGCGAGGCCGTGTTTAAAGTAGATTTTAAGCGGGATGACGGTCGAGCCACCCGAACGCACTTCTTCGGTGATGCGTGCCACCTCGGTGGCATTGAGCAAGAGCCGACGCGTCCGATAGGGGTCATGATTATTGTGATTACCGAAATCGTATTCTGCGATGTGTGCGTGAAATAAAACGGGACCCTTCGGCGTCAGGCGCACAAAGGAGTCGGCGATACTCGCGCGGCCCAAGCGTAGTGACTTCACTTCCGTGCCCAACAAAACCAAACCCGCTTCATAGGTCTGCCCAATGAAGTAGTCGCGACCCGCCTTCGGGTTATTCACCTCAGGGAGTGTGTGTTCTTTACGTGCGGCCATGGGAGTGCGTAGGGGCTACCCGCCAACGACCGAAACAATCCTGCGGGAAAAGAATTTAAGCCTTCGCCTGATCTTCTTCGGCGAAGGACCAAGAGATGCGACCTTCGATAATTTCGCGAAGCGCAATGTCTTCAGGAGAAAGGGTTTCGTAAAGGTCGCCACCAAGCAAGTGCTTGTACTTAGGAGGAGAGCCTTGAGGGCGCTCGGCGGTGGCACGGAGCTGCTTCACGCGCTTTGAAACCACATTGATGAGAATGTTGGCATCAGGAATGATTTTCCGGGCATCTTGCAAATAGTCGTCGCGCATAGTGGTTTTCCTTACAGGGAACCACGAAACCTAGGGCAGCACCCCCCTCTGGCAAGCGTTTTCACGGGGCTAAAAATCCTTTTGTCCTCGATTAAATCGCCTATTTATTGTGCCTTATCCCCATGCAAGACCCCAAAAACTACGGCGAAACGATGAAATCGAAGGGTGGCCTCAGCCGTCTGGTCAACGCCTTGAAGTACACTTGGGATGGGCTGAAGGCAGCCGCACAGTTCGAAGAAGCGTTCAAGCAAGAGCTCATGGTGGTCATCCCACTTTCCATCGCTGCCTGGTTTATTCCCGTGTCCGCCGTTGAGCGCGCCCTGCTCTTTTCTGTGCTCCAACTGATCTTAATCGTCGAGCTCATCAACTCCGCCATCGAAGCCAACACCGACCACATTTCATTAGACCGACACCCGCTGGCCAAGCGCGCCAAGGACATGGGCAGCGCCGCCGTGTTCTTAACGATTCTGATCGCAACCGTCACTTGGGTCGCCGTGCTCTGGCAGAATTTTCGCGGCTAAAGCCGGAAGAGTCGCCCAACAAAAAAGCCCGCTATCGAGCGGGCTTTTTTATTAAGTTTATAAAATAAACTTACGCCTTGGTCACGAGACCTGCCTTGATGGCCTTAACAGAAACCCACTGGCGCTTGATCGAACCGTTAGGCTGGAGGACGCGGATGCGTTGGACGTTAGGACGGAAAACGCGCTTGGTCTGTTTGACGAGCTGGAAGCCGATACCACCGCTCTTCTTGGATTGACCGCGGTGAATGATGCGGCGGCCCTTAACGGGGCGTTTGCCGGTGATGCTGCAGATGCGTGACATGGTAGTTCGTGCTCCTTTGGAAGGTCGGAGCAAATGAGGGCGAGGCTGATTGGCAAGCGGTAAGTGGACCAATTAACTCCGCTTTAAAGCCCGATCCAGACCAGCCAAACCTTGCGCAAAGACCTGGGGATCAAGCAAAAGACTCAATATTACTGAGGGTAAGGCGGTTGGCATGCCGTAAAAGTAGCCAGGGTGAGCCCAAACGCCCTCATCGAGGGCATTAAAGAGGAGGCGCTCCTCTGCCACCCCAGGAGGGAGGGCCAGAATCGCCATCCAGCCGGCGGGACGGGGCAAGACCCGACAAGGATGACCGGTCGTCGTCAGGAAAGTTTTAAGGGCCGCTTCATTCTGTGCCACGCGTGTCCGCACCGCCACCCGCAACGGCTCGGCTCGACGGAGTAAATCAGGCAAAGCAATTTGCGACGGCGTGTTAACCGACAAAAATGCATCGGCGATGTGCTCGAGTCGACGGCACGATTCGGCCGCCGTATCCGTCGGACCCGCCACGACAATCCAACCAATCTTTAATTGTGGCGCGAGGGCGACTTTGGAGAGACCGCTTAAAACATAAAGGGCGACCTGTGTTTCGTTGGCCCACGTTCCAGGTGAGGCGACGCCTTCGGCGGAATAATCTAAAAAGACTTCGTCGCAAATAATCGCGCAGTGATTCTTCAAAGCGAACGCACGTAAAATATCACGGTCGCGGCGACCGACAAATGCACCGGTCGGGTTTGAAGGGTTGATACAGATAATCGCACGTGTTTGTCGGCTCGCCGTGAGGCTCGCAGGATCGATGACCCATTCGCCGGCCAACTGCACCAGGCGATACGGACGCAACGTCACACCTTCCAACGCGGCGATAACTTCCAACAAAGGATAAGCAGGCTCGGGTACTAAAATTTCGTCACCTGGATTGCAGAGGAGTTTAAAGAGCCAGCTGTAACTCTCGCTCGTACTCGCCGATAAAAATAGCCGCTCGGGTGCAACGCGTACGCCGCGCACGGTGTAGTAATCGGCGATGGCAGTGCGAGCAGAGGCGAGCCCGCGGGCATCGGGGTCTTGTCGCTGAATCCCCTCCCGACGAAGCAGCGTGCCTAATTCGACAACCGACCAACCAAAGCCCGCGTTAGCAGGATTGGCATCGGTCATATCGATGGTGGCTAAACCCGCCACGCGCCGCTTCTCCTTTGCTTTACTGAGAGCATTACTGGAGTCGGCAAAAGAAAGACGGTCGCTGAACATGGCTAACCCAACGGCAATAACGGCCAATGAGCAAGTGGAACAAAAACTGGGTTGAAGTCAGGCGTGAGCGGTTCAATCCTGCACCCATGTCTCAGCAAATCCTGAAACCCCGGGTCCGTGGATTCATCTGCATCACTTCCCACCCCGAGGGCTGTGCCGCTCATGTGCGCGAACAAATCGCCCATGTCCGCTCCCGCAAACCTCTGCAAGACGGCCCAAAGTCAGTCTTAGTCATCGGTGCCTCCACCGGCTACGGCTTGGCTTCACGCATTGCCGCTGCCTTTGGATCGGGTGCCGCCACCATGGGTGTATTTTTTGAACGCAACGGTGAAGGCGACAAACCAGGCAGCCCAGGCTGGTACAACACCGCAGGTTTTCACGCCGAAGCTAAGAAGGCGGGATTGAAGGCCATCTCTTTTAATGGCGACGCCTTCTCGGCGGAAATGAAAGCTCAAGTCATTGCTGGAATTAAAAGTAAAATGCCCAACGGCAAAGTCGACCTCGTCGTCTACTCACTCGCCTCCCCTCGTCGCACCGCCCCTGATGGCGTCACTTATAAGTCGACCCTTAAACCCACCGGTGCTCCGTTCCACGCCAAGAACCTCGACACTGATCGCAAGGTCGTGAACGACGTCACTCTAGAAACCGCCAACGCCGAAGAAATCGCACACACCGTGAAAGTCATGGGCGGCGAAGATTGGGAAATGTGGATGGAGCAAATGAACCAAGCGGGCGTGCTCGCCCACGGCTGCCAAACCGTGGCATACTCGTACATCGGACCCGAAGTAACCTGGCCCATTTACAAAGACGGCACCATCGGCAAAGCGAAAGAAGACCTCGAACGCGCCGGCAATAAAATCGATGCGCTGATGAAGCTACACCGCGGTCGTGCCTTCGTGTCCGTCAATAAAGCCGTCGTCACGCAAGCGAGCTCGGCGATTCCCGTCGTCCCGCTTTACGTCTCCCTGCTCTTCAAAATCATGAAGGCCAAGGGCAACCACGAAGGCTGCATCGAACAGATTCAGCGGTTATTCGAAAAACAAATGTACAATGGCAACGCCCTCGACTTCGACGACAAAGGGCGCGTGCGTCTCGATGATTGGGAAATGCTGCCTGAAATCCAAAAAGCGGTTTTCGATGTCTGGCCAAAGGTCACCACTGAAACCCTGGATCAGTACGGCGACTTCGCGGGCTACCAATCAGACTTTCTCAAAAACTTTGGCTTCGGTTTAACGGGCGTCGATTACGATGCCGCCACCGAAGTCGAACGCCCCATCGAGGACGCCTAAAGTGACCAAAGTATTTTCCATCGCTAATCAAAAAGGCGGCGTCGGTAAAACCACCACCGCAGTAAACCTCGCGGCTGGCTTAGCCCGACTCGGCATCAAGACGTTGCTCATCGACCTCGATGCGCAAGCCAATGCCACCAGCGCCCTCGGTGTAGAAAAAATTGAAGGACGCTCCCTTTATCAAGTGCTTCATGGTGAAGCGAAGGTCGAAGACATGATTGTCAGCACCTCGACAGACAAGCTCGACCTCATCCCTTCCGAAGTCGACTTAGCTGCCGTTGAATCCGAACTCTCCAAGGCCGACAACTACCTCTCTCGCCTGCGTACAGCTTTAGCCCCGCTCATTGAGTCCAACAAATACGGCGTCATCATCATCGATTGCCCACCTGCCCTCGGCATGCTCTCGATGAATGCCCTAGCAACGTCCGATTACCTTTTAGTCGCCCTGCAAACCGAATACCTCGCGATGGAAGGCCTCGGCCAAATCCTCGGCGTGGTTGATCAACTCAAGGCGGCCAACGTCACCGAGAAACTCGCCATCGGCGGGATTCTTTTAACAATGTACGACTCGCGTACCAACCTTTCGCGTCAGGTCATGGAAGAAGTCCAAAAGCATTTCCCAGATAATGTTTTTAAGACCGTCATCCCCCGCACGGTTCGCCTTTCAGAATGCCCCAGCCACGGTAAAACGATTTTTCAGTACGACAATCAATCGCCTGGTGCCGTGGCCTACCGTGCCCTCGCCAAAGAGTTCGCGGCTCGTTTCGATTTAAAATAAGTTTGTTAACGAGTTCCGTTTGACCCGAGTGACTTGTCGCCCTCGATGGGCACATGGCGAGTCCTTCACATCGTGCCCTCACCGGCGTGCCGTTGCACGCCTGGGCCGCATGCGCCTGTGCGGAAGCCAAAGACCGAAGTATTTGGGTCTTACTCGCCTCTAACCTCGGTGCCGCCGAAACATTCGCCGAAGAGACGAGTCAATTGCTCGCAACGCTCACTGGCGCAAAGGCGACGGCCAAAACCCTAACCGAAGCCGATGCGGCGGTTTCCAATTTTGAAGCCGATTGCGACTTACTTAACGTCATTGCCGCCATTCGCCACGGGCATCACACCCCGCAAAACCCTCTCCTCATCGCCTGCACCCCGGGCTCGCTGACACGACTGACGCCTGCGCCCGACCTCGCGGCACAACGCGAACTCATTGTGCGCAAGGGCGACAAACTTTCACTCCAAACTTTCGCCCAAAAACTCGCGAATGATTTCGGCTACGCCCACGAAGCGCTCTGCGAACAACCAGGCGAATACGCACTGCGCGGTGGCATTCTCGACGTCTACCCACTCAACGCACAGATGCCCGTACGTATCGATTTATTCGGTGACACCGTTGAATCACTGCGCCCGTTTGATCCGGCGACGCAACGCAGCGAAGGCGAAGTCAATGGCCTCGTGATTTGTGCTCCTCGCACCGAAGCCACGAGCACAAATGAAAAACCATTCTACACTCATCTACCAAAACAAGCGATTGTCATTGGAGTAAATCAAACCTTCGACGATCCACTCTGCCAGGAATTAGCCCATACGGAGATTAGTCTACTCGCTCTTGAAGAAACCGACGAAGCCTCGCCGGGCTGGTCCGCAAAGTCTCTGGAAAGCACGCCCATCGACTCACTTCTCATCGGCAATAACACCGAAGGACGACTCTCACTCCTCAAACAAGCCGCGGCACTGAGTCGCCACGGCCGACCCTGCATTTTGGCGGGCGACACCGAAGCCTCGGTTGAACGATTACAGGCCGACCTTGCGGCGGCCAAACTCAAGGGCTTCGCCCCACAAATCATCCAGGCACGTTTCAGCGGTGGCATCATTATCGAAGCGGGCTCACTCGCTGGCGAACTCTCCAGCGGATTAATTTTATTAACGGAACGCGAATTATTCGGACGGAAACGTCGGCCACTGGCCACACTACCCCGTCGACGCACTGCGATACATGCCGCGGTAGGACGAGCACTCGACTTCGGAGAACTGGCCGATGGCGACACCTTGGTACACACTACGCAAGGCATCTGTCTGTTCCGCGGCATTCGTCCGTTTGAACACGACGGACGGACGGAAGATTTTGTTTCGCTCGAATTCGACGCCAAAGCGACATTGCATTTACCGCTACGTTAATCGCACCTCCTCTCGCGTTATGTCGGTATTGGTCGTGGACATCCTAAGCTTTCTAAACTCGGTGGCGGCGGTTGGGATAAGTCCCGTCGGGTAGTTGAAAAGGCAACGGTCGATTTGGCTGCACAACTCATCGCCCTGCAGGCCGAGCGTGTTTCTAAGCCCGGCATCGCTCATCCGAAAGACGACGAGAATAATTGGATGGGCGAATTTGAGCGCTCATTTCCTCACCGCGAAACGCCCGACCAGATTCGTGCCATCGCGGATTGCAAAGCCGATATGGAACGCACAGCACCGATGGATCGACTGATCAGCGGCGACGTCGGTTTCGGCAAAACCGAAGTCGCCCTGCGCTCCGCCTTCAAGTGTATCGTGGGCGGACGGCAAGTCGCGATCCTCGCACCGACCACGGTACTCGCTCAGCAACATTACGAAACTTTTCGTGAACGACTCGCGCGCTGGCCCGTCACCGTTGAACTTCTCAGTAGCTTCCGTAGTGCGAAACAGAAAGCTCAAGTGCGTACCCGAGCCGCCGCAGGTACGGTCGACATCGTCGTTGGTACCCACGCCCTACTTTCGGAAGGCACAAGTTTCGCTAAGCTTGGTTTAGTCATCATCGACGAAGAACACCGCTTCGGCGTTCGCCA
>CANBWJ010000008.1 GCA_947373115.1 Opitutia bacterium
GCGGACTGTAAATCCGTTCAGCTTCGCTGTTCGTGGGTTCGAATCCCACCCCTTCCACCAGCAGGAAAATCGGGCACCACCAAGGGTGTTCCGTGCTAAATTCGTTTATTCCGCGTTGACTCCGAGGGCTCGCCACGGCTTCCCTACTACCACACATGGCAAACATCAAAGCTAACAAAAAGAGCATCCGTCAGACCGCTGCTCGCGCCGCTCGCAACAAAATCGTTCGCACCCGCTTAAAGACCCTCGTCAAGGGCTTCTCCACCGGTGGCAACGCTGCCAGCGCTTCACTCGTCGCTTCTGCTGCCGACAAGGCTGTGAAGTCGGGCGTGATTCATCGCAACAAGGCGAATCGCATCAAGGCTCGCCTCGCGAAGAAATTAGCTGCCGCTAAGAAATAATGCCTTCGGGCATCCACTCGAACCCCGACGTCTGTAATGAGACGACGGGGTTTTTTATTTCTCCATGAGTACGCTCCCGTCTTCCATCGGATTTACCCCGGGGCTACTGAACGAGGAAGCCATTCGTATGGATGTAATCGGCGGCGGACCAGGCTGGATTGCCCTCAATAAGCCTTCGCACATCGCCTTCGAAGATCACCCCTGGCAAAATGGCTCTCCACATTTAATCGGCGCCCTCCGTATTCAACTCGAACTGGCCAAACCCGAAATCGTTAAACTCGGGCTCAAAGAGCCCTCTTCGGTTTACGGACCTGAACCGGAAGTTTCCGGCGTGGCCATCGTCGCCGACCGCTCCAGCACCCTCAGCGATTGGCGCGACGCCCTTGGCTCGTTCCAATTAGAATTCGAATACACTTTCATCGCTCGCACCGAAGATGCCCCCGAAGAAGGCGGCGTGTGCGACCTGCCCATCGGCATGGACGACACCCGTGGGCGGGCCTTCATTTCTCACCATCGCGGCAAACAAGCGGAGACCGAATTCATCGGCGGAGAAAGTTTCGAGCGCTGGCGCGTCTGGACCGCGACCACCCGCTACCCACGTCGCGACCAAGTTCAAATCCACGCCAACGAATGCGGACTGCGCATCGCCGGCGAATTACAGTACGCCCGCACAGGTCGAGTCACGCTGGCCGACACGGTTTACCGCGGTCGCATTAATAAAGGCGAAGACAAGCCCCTGCATCGCTCCCTACTTTTACACCTCGGGAAAATTTCGGGTAATATTGCAGGCGCACCTTTCAGTATTATCGCTCCGCCACCCGACGATTTTGCGACCGTACTAAAGCGCCTTCAGAAGTCGCACTAGTCTCTCGGAAAATTCAGGCGAAAACGATCCGCAGTTCGCACATAGCCGTCTGGACTGTTCAGTCGGCCAATCGGTGCATACTGCGCGTAATCCACTTTCCATGTTTCGGGGTCGGCAATGCCTGCCCGCACATGCGCGAGTAGAACCTCGAGGACCACTAAGCGATTTTCGCCGTAATAGCGGATATCCAGCACCCGACATTCCAAAGCGACCGGACACTCCATTAAAATCGGCGGGCTCACCCGCTCGGCTTTTTGCATTAAAAATCCAGCTCGCTCAATTTCACTCTCGCCCGCAGGCAAGGACTTCGCACACGCCACCATTCTCTCCGCCAATGGCTCATCGCATAGGTGAATCACACACTCGCCATTTAAAATTAAATTAGCCGCGGTATCCTTAGGCGTGCCATCATCGCGATCACTGGGGGCAAGCACCGCCATTGGTGGCTCCGTGCCCATGACATTGAAAAAGGAAAACGGAGCAGCGTTCGTGCGACCCTGTGCATCCACCGTCGTGACCAACGCAATCGGACGTGGCACGACGAGCCCCGCGAGCAACTTGTAGGCCAGTGCTCCAGGGTGCGCTGCCACGTCGAACCGAATCATGGACGAGGTGGAAAATCTTCGCCGGCGTGCGAGGCCATGGCTTCGCGACGCAGACGGTCATCGCGGTACGACATGATTAAATACAGAAACACA
The DNA here is from genome assembly GCA_947373115.1 of Opitutia bacterium. Classification (GTDB taxonomy): domain Bacteria; phylum Verrucomicrobiota; class Verrucomicrobiia; order Opitutales; family UBA953; genus UBA953. Next base: position 1,965 of record CANBWJ010000008.1, read on the forward strand.
CCCACACAGATGCAGGAGTCCGCCACGTTGAAAGCAGGAAACCGATAGTACGGTAAGTGCACATCGATAAAATCGATCACATGGTCACCAAAGACGCGGTCACGCACATTACCCAGCGTGCCACCGACAAAAAGGCCGAAGGCCCACTGCCCTAGCGCCAACTCACGCAACAGAGGCTTACGCCAGCGCCAGACAAGGGCCAAAACGGCCAAGGCGAGAAAGACCAAGAAGGGACGCACGTCATACTGTGCACCCAAGCCCCACGCCGCACCTTTGTTGCCCACATGCACAATCCAGAAACGGGGGAAAATCACCAGCGGCGCCCGCTCCGGGTCATCTAAATAATAAGCGCCAAAAGGAATCGTGCTCACCACCCAGAGCTTGGTCAGAACGTCCAAAATAAAAACGCCCGCGACCACACTCCAAAAGGAAGTATAGGGACGCAGGCGTGCGAGCATGGTCTTAATAAGGATTAAGATTCGGGAGGATCGTCTTCGCCGCCGCCACCACCGCTACCAAAACCTACCTCGTCACCAATTTCTCCGAGTGGATTACCTCCCCGGCGGCGATTAGCGCGTCGGTTGCGTTCGAGTTCCTTCTGACCTTCCAGTGAATAACGCGTGAAAGGGACCGCCATTAAACGCGCATGAGGGATCGCCTTGTTTGTGATTTCACAAACACCATAACCCCCGCTTTTCATGCGCGTGATGGCATCAGCAATTTCTTTCAAGGCTTCTTGCTCGTTGGAAATGAGTGATAAGGCGAAATCGCGATCTGCGGTATCGCTACCCGCGTCCGCTAAGTGTTGCGAATAGCCCGAGAGGTCACCGGCATCGTCTTTACCGTTTTTCTTGAGGGCTTCTTCCGCATGGAAAGCCAGGCCCTTCTGAATGGCCTCACGCATCGCCACTAGGAGGTGGTAATAGCGACGCAACTTCTCGGGAATCTGCTTTGATTCATCATGCCCTGTCGCACCCTTACGAAAGGGATTGGAACCGCCTAAAAGATCTGCAATCGAAGCCGCTCCGACATTTTGCTTCTTCGGATTTTTATCCCGCGAAGCAGTGGCCGCCTTCTCGCGCGCCTTACGCTCTTCATCGGGGACCCAAAGGTTTAAGCTCTCGCGCTTTCTGCCTTTGAGAAATTCACGTACCGTCTGAATCGTGTAAAATTGTAACTTCGGGCGAACCGGGGCAACGATTACCTCTTTTTGGTCATGGTTGTCGCGGTGCTGATTGAGCAGTTGCTTTTGCTTTTCGTGCTTCATCTTATCCACCTTCTTGACCGGACCTTTCACGGTCTTAACGCTCGCAACCGGTTTAGCGGAGGCAACCTTCTTGGGGTCAACTTTAGACTGAGATTTACCTGTCTTGGCCAACGGTGCCTTCACGGCCTTAACCGGAGCGGCCTTAGACGGCGCAACCTTGGCACCGACAACTTTTTTCACTAGCGCCGAAGGCTTCTTCGTGACCGGCGTAGTTTTAGCGGGCACTTTCTTCGCTACAGATTTTGGTGTAGGTTTTTTTTGGGCAGGTTTCTTAGGCATGAAGGTAAAAAGTTTAGGTTAGGGAGTATTTCGCCGCAAGTGCATCTCGGCAACGAGGAGAGACCATACCATATTTGCCCGCTTCGACAAGTGCAGGAACCCAGCGCCAAGAGCGCGGACAGCGTACACCGCTCGCATGGTCGACCGCGAACGACAAGTCCGCACCAGGCTTAGCGACAAGGGTGACAGATGAAACAATCCAGAACTCCGCCAACATCTCGGAATAGCGGCTTAAAACAGTGAAATCGGGCGAAGTGGGGTCACCAGTAACCACGACCGAAGCCTCGAGCGACTGTCCAATCTTCTTCTCCTGACGTAACTTCTCGAGGGGGATATTGACCTGTGCCGCGAGGGCCTGAATCGACTGAAAGGCGCCATGAGCCTCTTTACCCGCCGCATCCTCCCACTGGGCATCCACTTCAGGCCAGTCTTGAAGGTGAATGGAGGTTTCCGTGGTGTATTCCTGGCGAGCATTCAAGTGCGACCATGCCTCGTCTGCCGTGAAAGGCACAAAGGGAGCAATCAGCTTTAAGTAGGCTCGCAGCACCAAATGAATCGCCGTTTGAGTCGAGCGACGTTCCACGTCGTTCGGGGCGCGCGTGTACAATCGGTCTTTAACAATATTATGGTAAGTAGCCGAGAGCACGCCGGTGGTGAAACCTGCCAAGGCCGCTGCCGCCCGGTGGAACTCATTGCGCTCGCAGGCATCCGTGACTTCGCGAATCAACTTCGCAGTCTCCACTAACAGCCAGCGATCAATCAACGTCAGCTTCGCCAACGGCAACGCATCCTTCGAGGCGTCGAAATCGTACAAATTCCCGATCTGGTAACGTAACGAATTACGCATGCCGCGATACTGATTCGAAATGGTCTCAAAAATTGCTTCCGAAATCGGGATATCGCTTTGGTAATTTTCCGAAGCGACCCACAAGCGCACGATATCCGCGCCGTATTTCTTCACGTAATCATCCGCGGTCTGTGGCTTGCCGGAATTATCTGACTTTGAAATTTTCTGGCGGTTCTCATTAACCACGAAGCCGTGCGTTAAGACCGAGCGATAAGGGGCCGAGCCCTTCACCGCAATGGCGGTCCATAAGGACGACTGGAACCAGCCACGGTGCTGGTCCGAGCCCTCCAAGTAAAGGTCGGCAGGCCAATGTAAATCCGGGTGACGCGCACATACCGCCAAGTGACTCGATCCCGAATCAATCCACACATCCAAGGTATCAGTGCCCTTGCGGATATCCTTCGGCCAAGCCGCAGGTACAGGCGCACCTTGTAAAATTTGCTCAATCGTCGAAGCCCACCACCAATCGCCACCTTGCGTCGCCACCTGAGCCGCGACGTGACGCACCAAGCCCGCATCTAAATACGATTCACCAGTCGACGGAGAATAAAATGAGGGAATCGGCACGCCCCACGCACGCTGACGGGAAATACACCAGTCAGGTCGGCCTTCCACAGCCGCACGAATACGGTTCTCGCCGCTCGCAGGAATCCACGTGACCTGACCAATCGCGGCCAGTGCCTTAGCGCGCAACCCGCCGCGATTTAAACCGACGAACCATTGATCCATCGCCCGGAAAACAACAGGGGATTTTGAACGCCAACAGTGCGGGTACTGATGCTCGAAAGTTTGAGACTTAATTAAAGCACCACGGGCTTTCAATAAACCCAGGACCGCAATGTTAGCCGGGTTCTTGCCATCGGTTTCTAAAACGGTCACGCCCACCAGCTCAGGCGGAACCTTACCGTCATTCGCATAGGTGCCATCATCCTTCACCGGACAATAGGGCTCCATGCCATACTTGTTGCCGGTTTGAAAATCTTCCAGTCCGTGGCCAGGCGCCGTATGCACACAACCAGAACCCGCATCCGTGGTGACGTAATCCGCCACCACCACGGGCGAATCGCGTTCAATAAAGGGGTGACGCGTAATCAAACCCTCGAGGGCCTGACCTTTGACGCGGAAACCATCGGTCGCACCTTCGAGCCCGCACTCCGCCACAAAGGCATCGCGACGCGCGGTCGCGACTAAATAAGATTTTTCGCCATGACGAACTTCAACGTATTCAAGTTCTGGATGCACTGCGATAGCCAAATTAGCGGGTAACGTCCAAGGGGTTGTCGTCCAAATGACGACCGACAAAGGATGTGCTGGCTTAAGCGATTTGGCTTCAGGTTGCGGCACCGCGAAGGCGACCCAAATAGAATGCGAACGCTTCGAGAGGTATTCGATTTCGGCTTCCGCTAAAGCAGTCTGACAAGGAATCGACCAATACACCGGCTTCTTTGAGCGATAAACCAAATCCTGCTCCACGAAACTGGCGAAGCCTTTGAGGATTTCTGCCTCATACGCTGGATCCATCGTGCGGTATTCCGACTTCCAATCAGCTAGCACGCCGAGCCGCTTGAATTGTCCGCGTTGCTTCTCAATGTACGCCGCAGAAAATTCCGCACAGGCCTTGCGCACGCCCAAGGCATCGAGCGATTGTTTCTTAGCCTGCAATTCCTTCATCACCTTGTGCTCAATCGGCAAACCGTGGCAGTCCCAGCCCGGCACATAGGGGGTCCGAAAACCCCGCATCGATTTGTACCGCAGAATCGAATCCTTCAAAAGTTTGTTTAACGCCGTACCAATATGCACATCGCCGTTCGTGAAGGGCGGTCCGTCGTGCAACACAAATGCGGGCTTACCCTTGGCGCGCTTTTGGATCTGTTCGTACAAGCCCAATCGGTCCCAATGTGCCATCCGTTGGGGCTCACGCTCCGCCAATCCGGCCCGCATTGGAAAGTCAGTTACTGGCAAATTAAGGGTGTCCTTGAGCTCTTCGGCCATAGTTGAAAGTCAGATAAAAGGAGTTATTCAAAAGTGGCAAGAAACTGCCAAGGGCGGGCAGGCTGAACGGCAATTCAATCTAGGCAAGGGTGTAGATGTGATTTTGGGACAAAATTCACCTAAAATTAGGCGAAATCAGCGAAGGTTGACAGGGTCGCCCAATCCATTCACCAATGTTTCCTCCATGGACAACGTGAAGCCAAAGTTAGTCACCAAACAGGGTGCCATCATTGACCTTATCCTGACTGGAATTTTTTACGTCTGGATCGTCACCGTCTTGAAGAAGCACGTACCCTGGCAAGAAGCCAGCGACACCGCCATCTGGCTCGGCGCCGCCTATTGTGGAGCCTGCCTAGCGGGCGTACTCTGGATGGCCCTCTCCCTCTTCCGTGTCACCCTCGCCGATCAAGTGCTACAAAAGGCTGAAGCCTCGAAGCACAACCAGTAAGACCGTTTTATATCGGTAATAAAAAAGCCAACCACCCGGTTGGCTTTTTTATTGGGCAGAAGCCTTTAACAACACCCCATCCACCTCTCGACGCAAGACTTCTGCCGCTTCGCGCTCTTTAAGAAAGTCGTCCCAAAGCTTCTGTAGTTCTTCCGGCTTCGCGCTCGAAAAATTCTCGAGCCAAGCACCAAAAGCTCGCCACGCGTTATGGTAGACTGGATTTTGCCGTAAAATCTCTCGACGCAAGGCCGTCAACCGAGCACCCATGGCCGACTTAATTCCTGGCGCCTCGCGATGCGTCACCGCCTGCGGGCCCGTTAAAACCACATCACCCTCGCCTAAATCAAAAACGAAATGGGCCATGTCATCGAGCGACTCCTTTGATTCGCGCATTCCCAAACTTACTGGATTGCGCGTGAGCAGTAAGTTCGTCCGGGCCAACTGCCAACTGCCCTCATTGAGCACTTTTGGCTTCGGTAAACATTGAGTAATATCGCCGCCCTGGGCCGCCGCTATCAAGGCCTTCACCTGCTCCTCAGATGACCCCAGCTCCGCGCGCATTGTTCGCCAAAATAAGAACGTCTCTCCCTCTGTCGCTCGTCCGGCTAAAATATTTTCTAAAGTATTCGGAACATTTAAGCGGCCCTCGCGATACCATAAGTCCACTAAGGCCGGTTGCAACATGGCCCGGGTTTCAGCCATCAACGCCACCGCGACCCATCGCGGTGCGACATCCACCGACTTGCCAGCCGCCAGCGCCACCCGCGCCAACCACGCTCGCGCCGCAACCTCGGCCGACACCTGAGTGGGGCCCAAAGCTTCACCTAACTGCACCTGCACAAAAGCTTCGCCGCCAAAATTTCGCGCCGTCACTTGTGAAACTTTCGCCCTATCGAGAATTTCGACTCGTGCCTTCGGCGGTGGCAAGGCAGGCATAAATAAAACCTGCCGAAGGTATCGATCCAATGCCTCGCAATGAGCCGCCACATAGCCGACCTCCGATAGGTCATGACCCAAGACCAAGCCCAAGGATGTTTCGTTCGAATAAACCCGAGGCAACTCAGGCAAGGCCTCTTCCGCCGGACTCAAAGTGGCCAAACCAACCAATAGGGCCAACAGCCTAAACATGCTTAAGCACCCGTGAAATGGCTCTCATCTACTTCAACCGGTTCACCGCCCGATAGGTGCAACGGCTCACCCAGTGGCGCTTGGTCATTCTTCCAAACTTCAATCGTGACCGGTGCATCTGGCTCCGGCGAAACCCACTGCCAGCGACCAATACCCAGGAAATTCATCGGCACACCGCGATCCTGACTCAACCCCGGACCCGTGCCACGGACATAAGGTTTATTCCCAATACCAATCATCAAATTAATCGTGAGCGAAGTACCCGAGGCACTAGAGGCCGACGAAGCTTCCGCTTCAACGGGAGCCGCCGCTTCTTCAATGGTCTCTTCGTCCTCATCCTCCTCTTCTTCCTCTACTTCTTCAATCGCTTCGGCGGCATCTTCATCAGACGCCTCTTCGTTGGTTACTTCTTCCGCAGCGGCAACTTCTTCGACTGCTTTCGCGACTGGTGTAACTGCAACCGCATGCGAATGCGTATTCGCGCGCAAGGCTTCAACCTCCGACTGCAATTTATCCAAGGCGTCACTGGCCTTCTCTAATCCTTTCGTGGCTTTCTTGGCTTCATCGCGCGCCTTCTTAACATCATCAAGTGATTCTTCGGCATCCGAAACCAGACCGCGCACCGTGTTCGCCAAGCCTTCAAGTTGTTCATTCAATGCGTCGATGTCCTCTTTTTTCACCGACTGGCCGGCCTCTGCCGCCGCCGACTCCAAGGCCTGGAGCTTCGCTTCCATCCCTGCCTGCGCCGCTCTAACCGCATTTAATTCCGTCGAAGCCTTTTGGGCCAATGCCTCGTTGGCGGAGCGCAGATTTTTTTCTAACTCGTTTACACGAGCGACTAAGACCTCCGTGCCACTGCGATAATCCGCACGTGTCGAGTCGATCTCTTCTTTCACGGCGGCCCGCAGACGTGCCAACTCCGCCAAGCGCTGCTTGGTTTCTCCGCCCTCTAAAATCACAGGGACAACCACAATGAGCGAGGCGCCTAAAATTCCAAGGATAGCCAAGAAGGCTTCGACTCCGTCGTGCGGATTTAAACCCAGCAACAACACCCCAATCACCGCAATAAAATCGGCGGCGACTAAAAACCATTTTTCTTTGAGAATTTTTTCGATTTCGCGGTTCATGGGTGGGGTAGGTGAAATTTAGCGAGGTCTCTCTACAAAGCCAACCTTACGATTAACCTTGGAAAGGGTCTTAAAAGCAACGGCCTGTGCCTGCTCGGCGCCGGCCTTAAACACCTTATTCAAGGCTTCGCGGTCTTTAATTAAATCATCGTAGCGCAAGCGCACGGGGTCGAGCGTGGCAACCACGGCATCGGCAACCGCCTTCTTAAAATCGCCATAACCTTTGCCAACAAATTCAGACTGCAAAACATCCAGCGAGCGGCCCGTGCAGGCCGACATGATTGTGAGGAGATTGGTCACCCCCGGCTTATCATCCCCCGCCCGCACTTCGGCACCCGAGTCGGTCACCGATGACATAATTTTCTTACGAATTTCTTCCGGGCGATCCGTGATGTAAACCGTCGACGCTTGATTGGGGTCTGACTTCGACATCTTAGCCGTCGGGTCCTGCAAAGACATAATGCGCGAGCCGACCTTGGAAATAAAGGGCGCGGGCACCTTGAAGGTATCGGAATAGCGGTGATTAAATTTTTCGGCTAAATCGCGGGCGAGCTCGAGGTGCTGCTTCTGGTCATCACCCACAGGCACCAACTCCGCATTGTATAATAAAATATCCGCCGCCATCAGCACAGGGTAATACAGCAGACCCGCATCGATAGACTCTTGCTTGCGTGCCTTGTCTTTAAATTGCGTCATCCGCTCCAGCTGACCCAACGGACAGATACATCCTAAAATCCAGGCCAATTCTGTGTGACCGAGCACGTGCGATTGCGCAAAAAGGTGACTGCGCGCAGGATCCAAACCACAGGCCATATACTGAGCTAAACAAGAATAAGTATTATCCCTCAGTTCAGCTGGCACCTGACGAACCGTGATGGCATGCTGATCCACGATCCCAAAGAAACAATCGTAGTCCTGCTGCATCCGGCCCCAGTTCAATACCGCACCTAAATAATTACCTAGGTGAAGACGCCCAGTCGGCTGGGCACAGGTTAGAACCACAGGCTTGGTGGCCTTCTTTTCAGGTATTTCGCTCATTCCTCTTGGCCAGAGTGGCGAGGCTAAGGCAAATCATCAAGCGGATTGGGAGATGGGTGACGCTTGATAATACTGGCCAACCTCCCTATACCCAAAAGCCAACCTTTACCTTCATACCTAAACACCGCCACACCCATGAATCCCAGCGCCCCCCTTGTTGCCGACATCAAAGATGTCCTCGTTGATTCCGCCGGACTATTAGCCCTAGCCCTAGCCATCGGCTGGGTGATTAAAAAGGTTCTCGGCTGGCTGGCTCAACGCATGAGTCAAAGCCCCATCGCCCAAGCCGCAGTCACTGCCTTCGGTAAATCGACTCAGTTTCTGCTCCCGGCCTACACCTTATCCCTTCTGCTCGACCATAACATTCATCACTTCCCCGAAAGTAAGCAGGCCCTGGTAATCACCACCTACACCCTACTGCTTTCCATCGCCCACACCGCCACCGTCTTTCAACTCATTGCAGTCCCGATCGCCTGGGCCCAAAAAATGGCGGACGAGACCGACAATAAATTAGACGACGTTTTAGTACCGATGATTGGCACCGTGACTAAAGTCGGCGTCGTCATGGTCGGCTCCGTGAAGGCCGTATCAATCTTTGACCCAGAAATTGCGAAATCGGTCCTCGCCCTCTTGGCCACTGGTGCCGTGGCCATCGGCTTCGCCGCGCAAGATACCATTAAGAACATCTTCGGTGCCGTCATGCTTATCATCGACCAGCCCTTCACCCTTGGTGACGTTGTCAACATCGGCACCCACGAAGGGAAGATTGAGGCCCTCGGACTGCGCTCCACCACCATCATCCTACTCGACGGCCAACGTGTGGCGATTCCGAATGGCGACCTCGCTAGTCGCGCCATCACCAATGTCACGCGCCGGGAATTCATCCGCGCTCAAGACCTCGTGCACCTGGAGATGAATACACCCGTCGAGAAAATCGAAGAGGCCCTAAAAATTATTCGAGAGCTGGTGACCAACCATGAAGGGCACGATCATCGCCACCCGCCCGCCGTCCACGTACTCGAGTTCGGCGAATGGGCCGTCAACATCCGCTTCATGTATTGGTACCGCCCCGCCATTAGCTCGAAACAACTCGAGTTTAATCAAAAGTTGATGCTCCAAATTGTGGAGCGACTGCAAAAAGCGAATATTCGCTTAGCCTCACAAGGCACGCCGCAAACCCGCTAATTTATTTTCATGGCACTCATCGAAGCAAAAGATTTACGGAAATCCTACGGCTCCATTCAGGCCGTACGCGGAGTGTCCTTCAGCGTTAATCGCGGTGAAGTGATTGGTTTCCTCGGACCTAACGGGGCCGGAAAATCCACCACCATGAAGTTACTCACGGGCCACCTGCAGCCTGATTCTGGCTCCGCCCGCATTGCCGATTTCGATGTCGTGCAAAATCCCATCGAAGCGAAAAGCCAGCTCGGCTACTCACCCGAAGGTGCGCCCGCCTACGGCGAAATGACTGTGCGCGAATTTCTTTCCTTCGTGGCCCAACTTCGCGGGCTTAACAATCCCGCCGCTCGCGTCCAAGACACGCTCACCCTATGTCGACTCACCGAAGTCGCCGGCCAAACGATCGACACCCTATCTAAGGGCTACCGCATGCGCCTGGGCTTCGCCCAAGCCGTCATCCACGATCCGTCCGTTCTCATTCTCGATGAGCCCACCGACGGACTCGACCCCAACCAAAAATTCGAAGTGCGTCGTATCCTCAAAGAAATGGCCGCCCGCAAAGCCGTCATCGTGTCGACGCACATTTTGGAAGAAATCGAAGAGCTCTGCACGCGCATTATCATCATCGCCCGCGGAGAAGTTCGCTGCGATGAACCGAAAGAGGTTTTTCTGCAACGCGGCCAAGATTTAAATAAAGTTTTCCGCGAACTCACCGCCTAATTTTATGTCGACCTCACCTCAAGCCACTCCACGCACCTTGACTGCCATCTGGGCAGTTCTGCGTCGCGAATTCTCCGGCTACTTCCGCACGCCGCTCGCTTACGTTTTTCTCGCGGTCTTTAATGCCTTCGCCATCTCCCTGGCCTTCTTCGTCGGCAACCTCTACGAGGCCAACATTGCGAACCTCGATCGCTTCTTCCTCTACCACCCATGGCTCTGGGCCTTTCTCGCACCTGCCGCCGGCGCTCGTCTCTGGGCTGAAGAAAGAAAACAAGGCACCATCGAACTCATCCTCACCTGGCCAATCAGCGTTTGGCAAACCGCCCTCGGTAAATTCCTGGCGGCCTGGCTATTCCTTGCTTGTGCCCTCGCCATCACAACTCCCATCGCGTTCACGATCGGGTTTTTAGGGTCACCTGATGTGGGCGTAATCATTGCTGGCTACGTCGGCTCACTCCTCTGTGCGGGTGCTTGTCTCGGCGTTGCCGCCATCGCCTCTGCCCTCACGCGCAGCCAAGTCATCGCCTTCGTTACCGGCTTCCTGGCCTGTTTTGCGCTCGTGATGATGGGCTACGGAATTTTTGATGAGTTTCTCGCCGGTGCTTTTTCGCCGCGTGTCGTCGAAGAGATTCGTCGCCTCGGGCTGTGGCGTAACCTCGAGCCCTTCACTTTAGGCGTCCTCGATTTCCGCCCCATCGTCTACTTCCTCTCGGTGGCGTTCGCCGGACTAGGCGTCAGCACCCTCATCATCGAACGTCGATAATTTTACGCCCATGTCACGCGCTCAAGCTTTCCTTGCCGCCCTCGCCATTCTCGCGGCGGCCTTCTTTGTTAATTTAATTATTAGCGTCTACAGTCCGCGCCTCGATCTCACGGAAGGCCGCACTTTCACCCTCTCCGAAGGCTCCGTACGCATTATCAAAAAACTCGATGAACCGGTCACCCTCGAGCTCTTTGTCAGTCGCTCCGACGTTAAGCTGCGCCCCTACCTCGAGAGCTACTCGCGTCGCATCGAAACCCTACTCCGTGAATACGCCGCCGTCAGCAATGGTAAGTTAAAGTTAGTCATCACCGACCCCAAGCCAGACACCAAAGATGAACAACGCGCGCAACGCTTCGCACTCAATGCAATAAACACGCCCAGTGGTGCCGCCTACTTTGGGCTGACCGCTCAACAAGCCGAGACGGTTAAGGCAATTGGCTTCTTCGATCCCGCCCGCGAAAAATTCCTCGAGTACGATATTTCCAAACTCATCACCGCGGTCGCCCGACTCGAAAAACCAAAGTTGGTTATCATCAACACCCTCGCGATCAATAATAGCCTCCCTCAAGGCGGCGAACATCAGCAGGCTGGGCCTGCCGATGTCTTACTTTCTGAATTAGGACAAACCTTTGAGGTCGTCACCCTCAGCAATCAAGCACCCGAGTTGCCCGCTGGCACGGCCGTGGTTGCACTCATCCATCCACACCACCTTGCCGACAAACTCGCTTATGCGGTCGACCAATTCTTACTTAACGGTGGCTCCGTCTTCGCCGCCGTCGATCCACTGTCGCGCTTCCAAAAATTCCAACAAGGCAGCACACCCTTCTCAGTCGCGCCAATGGCGATGGGCGCCTCAAGCGACCCCGCCCTCCTGCAAGCCTGGGGCATCAATGTTGAGTTAAACTCACTCTCGGGCGACAGCCAACGCTCAGTTCCCATTCGCAGTCAGCGCGGCGAACCCATGCTCTACCCGCCCGCCTTCTCGGTAGGGCCTGAAGATATCTCCAAAGACTCGGCACTGACGGCGAACTTCAAAGAAATCTCCTTCATGGAAGCGGGTGAAATCACCCTAATCGCTGGTGCCGAAAAACGTCTACAAACCGAAAAACTCGTCACCCTAAGCGGACCCAACGCTGGCAGCATCGACACTTCTTTGGCTAACGCCGTGTCCTTCGATAAAGCGTCTGAAACCTTTAAGAGCGATGGCCGGACACGTTTAATCGGTGCTTCTTTCACTGGCACCTTCCCCTCCGCCTTCCCCCAAGGCGCACCCGCCGACAAAACAAATGCAGACAATAAACCCACGTCTACGACTGTGAAGAAAGCGGGGCCACACCTGAGTAACTCCGCCAAGTCTGGTCGTCTCATTGTGTTTGCTGATTCCGACTTCTTACTCGACCCCTTCACCGTTCGCCAACGTCAAGCCAACGGACAAATCATCGCCGAAGAGATTAACGATAATCTTAAATTGGTTTTAAATATTATGGAAACCCTCGGCGGCACCGACGAGCTCGTGACCATTCGCTCCAAGGGTACTTCGCTCCGACCCTTTAAAGTGGTCGATCAAATGCAACGCAGCGCCCAAAAACGCTACCAAGCTCAACTCGATAAAATCGAGAAGAGCCTCGCCGAAACCCAAGCCAAGCTCACCGAAATTTCGCAGCGCTCGGGTGCCGACCTCTCCAAGGGATTAGTCATCACTCCTGAAATGCAGAAAGAAATCGAAAGCTTCCAGAAGCGCGCCGAAGAACTGGCCGAGGAACGTCGCATCACCCGACGTGGACTCAGCGAAGATGTGAATTCACTCGGACGTCGCCTGCAGATTCTCAACCTACTGATCGGCCCCGCCATTGCAGGAATCTTCGGCCTACTCTACGCCCTCTACCGTCGTCGCAAATCCGCCTAAACACTATGCGCCTTCGCACCCTCCTCATTAGCACCTTGGGCCTTGGAATCATCGCCTTGGTCGCACTCAACATCAAGAGTCAGAAAGAAACGATTGCCAGTAACAAGACCGCTTTAATTCCTAACGAAATCCTCAACAGCGCCCAACGCTTCATCCTTAAAGCTCAGGATAAAACTGCAACCATCGAGAAATCCGCTGACGGCGAATGGGTCGTCAAAGAGAAGTTTAATTTGCCGGCTGATCTCGAATCACGCCTCAGCCCGCTCGTACAATCACTTCAACGCGCCGAGAATCTTGGCGTGCTCACCGCCAACCCTAAACGCCTTGAAAAACTCGAGCTATCAAACGCGTCACTCACCATCGAAAGCCAAGGCGGTAAATCCATCAGTTTTAATATCGGGAAAGAAACTGACGATGGCGTGGGCAACGCCCTTCAGATGGTCGGCGACACCTTCGCCCTGCGCACCAACTTTAGTGGCTACATTGAAGCCGACCCCGCCGCTTGGGTGAATACCACCCTCTTCTCCACCAAGGCCGAAGCCATTAAGGCCCTCACCCTTAAGTTCAAGGACGGCGAAGAACGTTTTGTGCGCAGCGAAAAAGACAAAGTGTTTACCGGCAAAGAAGCCCCGCTCCTCGAAGGTCTCGCCAAAACCCTGTCCGTCCTACGTATCTCCGAAGCGGTTGAACTCAACCACCCCGATGCCCTCGCTGCTCAGAAAAATACCGACAGCCACGTAGAAATCAAAGTGGAACTCTACGACGGCAGTACCCTCACTACTCGCTGGGCCCAAACCATCGGCACCGAAAAAAGTCCGGCCAAAGTATTCGTACGCGTCAGCCACTCTGATCCCGCTAATCGCATTAACCAGTTGGGCACCAAGGCTGAATTCAGCTGTGCCCCATGGCTGGCTGAACAAATTCCGACAACACTAGCCGACTTCAATCTACGTACTTTACCGACCACCACGGCAGCACCAGCGGAACCTATTCCTGCTAAATAATTCGCCGTACCGCTAAAAGCCCTTGCCTCCCCGAGGCTGGGCTTTTTCGTGTCCCCATGGCTGCCACCGAAACCCAAAACCTTTCGACCTACCTGCCCGTGCTGGTCCAAGCCGTCTTGGGTTTTGCGATTCCTGTTATCGTGGTCGTTGCCAGTCACATTTTTGGTCAACGCGCCAAAGGAAATTACATTAAAGACAAAGCTTACGAGTGCGGCCTGCCCGCCGAAGGTAAAGTGCACCCACGTTTCGCCGTTAAATTTTACGTCACCGCGATGCTCTTCATCCTCTTCGACATCGAAGTGGTCTTTCTCGTGCCCTGGGCGTTGGTCTACCGTGAATTTTTAGCAGCGGGCATTGCCATCACCGCCGCCACCGCCGTCTTCCTCGGTACGCTCGTCCTCGGACTCGCCTACGAAGTGAAACGCGGAGCGCTGGAGTGGGATAAGTAAGTCTTACTTCGCCGACTTATCTAAGAGTTCAATCAACCCATAGGTGCGTTGATTGAGTTCACGCATGGCATCAATTAAGGGCACGTAAGGGACATAGCGGCAGGTAACGATTCCCTTATTCGAATCTAAATTCGAGGGATCCACACCTTTAGCCTCTGGATCATTGTCGGCATACCTAAACCAATGCCAACCAACGCAACCAGGATTAGCCAAGAGACCCAAAGCGAAGTGTTGATAGTAAAGACCACGATCTTTCTGCGTGTGCACCAGCCAGCCCGCACCGCCCGTATTGGCCATGCCGCTATCCTCACCTTTCGCGTACCACTCGGTAATCAAGAAAGGCTTACCCGACTTTTCTAGCCAGCCCGACATCTGAGCGGGGCGCGGGGTCCAAGCACGGTAGTAATTCACACTCACGATATCGCAGTACTTTCCAGCGGCCACAAAAATGGGGTCGAAATTGATTACCGAATCATGGAAGCGCGCACCCAAGATCATGTGATTGGGGTCGGCTTCACGAATTGCCGAACTTACGATTTCAAAATACCTCTCCGCCGCGAATTGTAAAAAAGCGTCGCGATGGGCATCGGTGATTCTGTCTTTGGAAATTTTATTGTCCTTCAACCAAGCTTCTGCCGCCCGCCGACCCGGCTCGTCTTCTTTTAACGCCAAATACCGCTCCAACATCTTAGGACTCCAAGGCATTTCATTGTCGGTGTAGTAACCAAGCAACCAGGGGTCATCTTTACTCGCGACCAAGGCCTTACAGGCCGTCCGAGAATACTCTTTAAACCCAGGATCAAAAATAAACGGGCAATCGCCAAGGTAGTCCATGTGACCCCGACCCATCCAGGCGAACTCCTTGCCTCGTGTTTTGGCAAAACCTGCCATGAGGCTCACAAGCTTCGTATAAACCACTTTTCGACTAGCCTTGCCTAGGTTCTCATCGTCACTCCATGAGCCGGTGCCATTAAAGCCTGCATCCCACAATTGCTTCGTGGTCGCTTCTGCCCAGCCAGCCCTGTCCTTGAATAATTTGGCTAATGACGCCTTCGCGCCATCCGTGGTCAGGGGATTAACCGAAGCCACGCCGCGATGAATAAAGCGTCCGCCTTGAGGGTCGATAATCCACCAGCGTCCATTAATTTTTTCGGCACGGAAAAACCCAGTAGCCTTTTGTTTCGGCTCGGCTACGCCGCCGTAAACATTAAGTCCTTGATCGACCTGCACGGGCGGCAGATCAGCCAAGGTTGTGACTGACTGGAGCGTAAATTTTTCACCAGGCTTTTTCGCAACTTCAATTTTTTGCTCTGCTTGCAAAGCAGGCACGAAAAGACCCGAGCACAACAAAAGCAAGCACCTGAATTTCATCGCTTAATTTCGTTAGCTGGTTTGGCCTCAATCACCGGCAACTTACCCTTGAGGTGTTGATCGAAAAAGGCCGTCACCAATGGGCGTAAATCACGTTGCTTGGGCTGCAGGTCAAAAGTGTGTGGCGCGTCAGGAATTACCTCTAATAGACAATTGGCGCCCTTCTCTTTCGCGATTTTCAGGAAAGTCTCACTCTGACTTAAAGGTACCGTCACATCGGCGGTGCCATGGACCAAGAGCATGGGAGGGTCTTTGTCATCCAAGTAGGTAATGGGTGAACCCTTTTTGTAAAGTTCGGGCGCTTCTTCGCGGGTCTTCGCGAACATCTTCATGTCGTGGTAATTCATTAAATCCACTGCGCCATAAAACCCAATCGCACAGCTGACTTTTGACGAAATGTCTTGGTAGGGCTCATCTTTTACGACGTCGAAGCCGTCTGCCGGGCTGGTTGTCGCCAACATCATTGAAAGGTTACAACCAGCAGAACATCCAATCACCCCAATTTTGTCAGGATCGATGCCAAGGTTGGCCGCTTCTTTCCGCATATACCGCACCGCCGCTTTAGCGTCGTAAACACTCTGAGGCCACGTAACCTGCCCCTTCATCTTTCGCAGCTTATAATTAATACTCATGCACACGTAACCTTTAAGCGTGAGATTTTCAGCGATGTTCATTTCGCGGCCACGCGCCTTATCGCCGTCGTTAAAGCCGCCGCCATGGATAACAATAATTCCCGGTAAGGGCTTGGCCTTATCGTGATCAAGTGGTGAATAAATATCGGCCTTCTCTTTACGTTCTTCCCCTAAAAATGAAACATCCACCTGAACTTTGACCGATGTAGGATAGGGAAGTTTTTTCTTTAATACTTTTGGCGTGTCCTCCGAAGGAGGTTCGGCCGACTGCTCAATCTTGCTGGCGGACGCCGCAGGGACAACGGGCTCAGCATTGGCCGCAAAAGATGAGGCCACGATCATCAAAAGTGTGAGCGGCAGTAAATTCTTAGGCAGGGGCATTCCTTAAAAGTGTCCGAGGCCTAACAACTGTCAATAAAAGCAGGCTAGGCTGAACAAATTCCGCAACCGGGTGGAAGGTTCTGGAAGAAGTCTACCCCTTTATCGTCGATCAAGATAAACGCAGGGAAATCGACCACTTCAATTTTCCAAACGGCTTCCATACCCAGCTCGGCGTAATCAATGACATCAACTTTCCTGATATTCTCCTGAGCTAAGATTGCCGCAGGGCCACCAATGGAACCTAGGTAAAAGCCCCCGTGCTTCTTACAGGAGTCGGTCACTGCCTGGCCGCGATTGCCCTTTGCGATCATGATCAAAGAGCCGCCATGCTTCTGGAATAGTTCCACGTAACTATCCATACGCCCCGCCGTTGTCGGCCCGAAGGAACCCGAGGCCATGCCAGCTGGCGTCTTTGCGGGGCCCGCATAATATACTGGGAAATTCTTAATGTAGTCGGGCAAGCCTTCGCCTCGCTCTAAACGCTCGCGCAATTTTGCATGTGCTAAATCACGGGCCACCACCAGCGTGCCCGTCAGTGCTAATCTCGTAGTCACAGGGTACTTCGAAAGTTCAGCCAAGACCTCCTTCATCGGCCGATTAAGGTCAACTTTCACAACCTTAGAAGAGTCCTGATGCTTGCGACTCGCCTCGGGAATGAAGCGTCCTGGATTCATCTCTAGCTGCTCAATCCAAATCCCGTCCTTATCAATCCGGGCCTTGGCATTGCGATCCGCCGAACAAGAAACCGCCATGCCAATTGGACAAGAAGCGCCGTGGCGCGGTAGACGAATCACGCGAACATCGAGGGCAAACCACTTGCCGCCAAACTGGGCACCAATACCAAGTTGATGCGCTTCTTTAAGAAGGATGGATTCTAATTCTTTATCACGAAAAGCCTGACCGTGCTCATTACCCTTAGCGGGTAACTCATCATAGTAATGCGTCGAAGCCAACTTCACGGCCTTCATGGTCGCTTCCGCCGAGGTACCGCCAATTACTACTGCTAAATGATAAGGCGGACATGCGGCGGTGCCCAAACCCTTCATTTTTTCAACCAAGAACGCAGGCAACGACTTCGGGTTTAAAACCGCTTTGGTTTCCTGGAATAATAAACACTTGTTCGCCGAGCCACCACCCTTCGCCACGAAGAGGAATTCGAACTTAGCCCCACCCGTCGCCGCGATATCAATCTGTGCGGGTAAATTAGTTCCGGTATTCTTCTCGGTGTATAAATCAACCGGCGCTAACTGTGAGTAACGCAAATTATTTTGCGCATAGGCCTGGAAAACGCCCAAGGAGAGGGCCTCGGCATCGTCCGACGATGTCCATACTTGCTGACCTTTCTTCGCCGTAATCGCGGCGGTGCCCGTGTCCTGACAAAATGGTAAAACACCCTTCGCAGCCACCTCGGCGTTGCGCAACATCGCGAGTGCAACGGTGCGATCATTATCACTCGCCTCGGGATCCGCTAAAATTGCGGCCACCTGCTGCAAGTGTTCCGTCCGCAGGTAAAAATTAATATCATGGAACGCCTGGTTGGCTAAGAGCGTCAAACCCTCCGGCGCAACCTTGAGCACTGGCTTACCCTCAAATTCACTCAGCGAAACATAATCACGCGTCAGCAAACGGTACTTCGTCTGATCCGCGCCCAGCGGGAAAGGCTCTTGATAATGAAAGGCAGCGGGCATCGTTAAATACGATGCCCAATTTAGGCTGAGCCGCAAATCGAAATCTTTAAATGGCTGAGCCTAATTGAGCCAGCTTACCTAATCGCACTTCACCCACGGCACTGCTGAGTGCTGCCCCCTCGGCTAAATCAATCGAGACGAGCGCCAAACCTGCCCTGCCCGAGGCAGATTTTATCGTGCCCAAAACTTTAGCCCCATCCGCCGACCGCAATTCTAAGCCCAACGAAAGATTGCGGCTCGTCGATTCAACGCATCGCAGGACCCGACGCAACGCACCCATCGACTGAATACGGGCCATCACTTCCTGCCCAAGGTAACAGCCTTTAGTGTAACTCACCCAGCCATCCAGTCCGCACTCCTGTGGAAATTCATTTGGCCCGCAATCCGTCGGGACTGAGGGCACGCCTTGCGCAATTCGAACGGCATCCAGTTCTGCCGCCGCAGCCAACTGCCAGCCCATCACGGCGCCAGCGGGGGCTAAAACATTCCAAGCCTTAACGCCATACGCTGCCGTGGGTATTGAGATCCAGGCCCCAGTAACAGCTACGCCTTCTCCCCACAGCACGCCCGTCTGCCAATGCGAGGATTCATTTACGATCGTCACGTCATCCGCGATGAGATTGGCGGCGACGATTTTCTCAAGTTCCTCGGCAGACACGTCTGGTCCCACCAACAACCACGTGTTATCCGCCTGTGGTAATATTAACGTATACGCCAAAACGCGCCCCTTCCGATTGAGCCAAAGTGCGTGGTGACTACTGCCCTGCCGCAAGTCTGCCGTACATTGTCCCTGCAAGTACGCCTTCGCGTCTTCGCCAGAAATACGGAGCACCGCCGCAGGTATTGCTGTATAATGTAACGCCATAAACTAAGCTTTGATTTCAATATAATCTGGCGGCAAGCCTGCCTGCGACCGTTCATACATGGCGATGAGCGCGGCCTCAAAGTGTCTCGTGTAAAGCTGTGTATTAAAGAGCGGCGTCGTTAATCGATTGTTCGCCAACTTAATTTTTAACGCCGCCAACTTTTCAGGCCGTCGAGATAAATCAATTGCCATTGCCTCGTACTCATCTGGCGTTGTCGCAACCAACTCTGGCATATTGATAGCCTTTAATAAACTTGTCGCAACCCTCCCGGGAAAAGTTCGTCCCGTTAAGGTCAACACCGGCAAGCCTGCCCAGAGTGCATCGCTCGCCGTAGTGTGTGCATTATAAGGCAGAGTATCAAGAAACAGGTCTGCCAAACGATGCCGTGCCAGATGCTCAGGCAATGGAACATGCTTCGCAAAGATGATTCGGGCCGGATCAAGACCTCGAGCCAGCGCTTCTTTCCTTAAATTTTCAACCGCCACCGGATGACTCTCAAATAACCAAAGCACACTGCCCTCAACTTGTTTTAAAATTCGCACCCAGCGGTCAAAGGTGGCTGGTAAAATTTTGTAGATATTGTTGAAACAACAAAAAACGAATCCCGTTGCGGGCAATCCCCAATCGGCCCGGCTGAAATTTTTGCCGGAAATTTCGCGTTGGTTGTCATTACACTGATAACACCACGGCATACGCACAATCTTCTCGAGATAAAGTGGTTCACTTTCGCGCGGCACAACCGTTTGATCCGCGATTAAATAATCCATGTAAGGAGTTCCCATGGTTCCAGGACAACCAAGGTAGCTGACTTGCACTGGACTAGGGCGACGTGCCAAGACCCCTTGGCGGGCGTTGCCAAAAAAGCCATTCAGATCGATCAAAATATCGATTTCGTGCTTGCGGATTAAGGCGGCGGCGGCGGCGTCCGACAGCTCATCAATCCTTACCACCTCATCGAAAACTGCCATCTGTCGTTTTCTAATTTCACTGCCGTCATCCCAACCACTATCAAAGGCAACAACCTCAAAACGGCCCTTATCATGTGCCTCCAACATGCCAGTTAAAAGATAGGCGGTAGCTTGAGCGCGAAACTCGCCTCCCAGATAGCCGATCCGAATTTTACGATGCGGCGAAAAGACTGGCGGACGAGGTGCCTGCACGGGGTATTTTGCTTCACTAAAAATTTTTGCCGCCTGGAGAATCTCGACTTCAGATTCAGCAAAACCCATAAAACCAAACATTTCAGCCACTGCCTCCCGCCGCCCCAATCGCTCTGCGTGTTCTTTCATTAAGAACTCAAGCCTATGCCAATCTGCCCCTATGACCTTCTGGTGGATACAGGACCCAAGGGAAAAATTGTCCGCAGGGCTTAGTTCATACGACTGAAAAAAAGCTTGGGCGGCCGAGACACAATCTCCGATCTGTGCCAACATCTCACCGAAATTCCTGAATGCTTCCGCATTCCGCGGGTCTATTCTGAGACCTTCCAGAAAACTATCGAATCCCTCCTGGAGTCGTTTTTGCTTAAAATAAAGAATGCCGCGGTTAATATAAGCCAAGGCCGCAGCAGGGTTAAGGGCAATTGCCCGACTATAATCCGCAATGGCCTCCTCATGTCGTCGCATAGAAAGAAAGGAATTTCCCCGATTTAAAACTGGCTCATCCCACTGTGGCCTCAACTCTAGCGCTTTAGAAAAACTTACAAGTGCAGGTTCATGTTGGCCTAATTTTTGCTGAGCCAAACCACGGTTAAAATACGCTTCCGCAAAACCCGGATGCAGTGCAACCGCTTCATCGTATTGCACCATTGCGTCCGTCAAGCGTTGCAGGTCTTGCAAAATATTGCCGTAGTTAGAACGGTACACTGCTTCACTTGGCTGCAACTCAATTGCCGACTTTATCGCCTTTTCCGCCGCTGGAAAATTGCGCTTGGCGGCATAAACCAACCCCAACTGATGGAGGGCTGCAGCATGCTGGGGGTTGCTTCGTAAAACCTGTTCAAGCTTTTCTTGCGCTAAAGAAAATTGGCCAGCGCGACAGAACTCAACGGCGAGTTCAACTTCATGGTCTCCCGATGGGGGCAAGTCTTGAGGCGAAGCCAGCGACATAGCCTAGGTGATTGTAATTAAGTCGGGCGGCAAATCGGCATGGTACCGTTCATGCATCTCCACCAAGGCTTTTTCATAGTTCTGCAAGTATAGCTTGGCATTAAACAATCGATGTGTGGAACGATTTCGGGCCAAGCGCTGCTTGAGTTCCACCATTTGCTGAGGATGTGTGGCTAAATCAATAGCGAGCGCTTCGTAGGCCGCTAGATCAGGAGTAATTAAATCAGCCAAACCCAGCGAGGTGACTAGACTGCCTGCCAAGCGACTGGCAAAAGATTCACCCATGCGCGTAATGAGCGGAACCCCAGACCAAAGCGAATCAATCGCAGAGGTATGAGCATTGTACGGAAAAGTATCCAAGAACAAGTCGGCACACTGCAAACGGGCAAGGTGCGCCTCCATGTTATCCAGGCGAGGAGCGAAAATTAAGCGAGCGGGATCAACCCCGCGGGCTGCCGCCTGCTTTTTAAAACTCTCCATTGCAGGCACGCGTTGTCGACTAATCCAAAGGTAGGAACCAGGAGTTTTAAGTAAAATCCTCATCCACGAATCAAAAGTCTCAGGAGTGAACTTGAAACATTGATTAAAGGAGCAGAAAATAAAGCCCTCCGCCGGTAGCCCAGCGGCTTCGCGGGTAGGCTTCTTATCAAAAATATTGTGGCGGGTGTCGTAAGGCATCATGCACGGTAACCGGGCAACCTTCTCTGTATAGTGAACCTCGGACCCCGCTGGAATGACAATGGGGTCAGCAATAATATAATCATGGCAGTTAGTACCAATTGTACCCGTGAATCCTAAGAAGTTTACCTGCACTGGCGCCGCTCGGTTAACAAAAATGCCGAGTCGAGCCTCGGAGGTGATACCAGCCAAATCGACCGCAATATCGAGCTCCAGTTCGCGTGCTAACTTCACGACATCAATGTCGTTCTTCTGATTAATTTCGATAAAATGGTCGAAAGCTTTAGCCAACTTCGGGCGCAAACTATCATGGGTAGCCGCCATACCAAAAGCAAAAGCGTGGGTTTCAAATTTATCACGTGAATGGGACTCGAATAGTTCCAAAGCCAAATGTGAAACGGCGTGGTCACGAAAGTCGGGAGAGAAATAACCAATTTTAATTTTCTTTCCCTTAGGGCGTTTCGCTAAGGGCGGCACCACTGCCGTGCCTTGGGCGGCGGTGCGGAAAAAACTTTGTGCCACCTCTTTGGCTAAAGCAGGAGAATCGGAAATACGCTGCACATGCCAAGGGTCCTCCGTCAGCCCCAGCAGCCGCGGGGTACGAATCCGGTTCAAAAAATTTGCCCGATCTTCTTCATAGGTCGACCAATCACCTAATTGCTGTTTAAAGAACTGCATCAAACCTAAAGGCTGCAACCCGGGCTCAAGCATCTGGAAATTATCGAGGGCCAACTTTAATTCACCCTGCGTGAAAAATGAATCCGCTAAATTTATCCTCGCGATGTACATCTTGGGATTAAGTTCCAAGGCCTTACGAAAAGCCTCCTGCCCTTCGCTAAAATGACCCGCTTTCACGTAAGCCATACCGATGCCATTATACGCATCAGCGTAATCAGGCTTCAATTCAATGGCGCGCCCAAAAAAGGCGACGGAGTGATTCAAGTCGCGAACCCGAAAGTACGCCATCCCCAGTAAATAATGCGGCATCGACTCATGTGGCTTTAACTTAATAGCCAGGTGACACTTTTCGATGGCCTCAACGAAGCGCGACTGTCCCATTAAAATTTCTGCACCACCAATGTAGGCCTGATACGCATCTTGGCCCAAAGTTGCCGCATGATTATAGCCAGCCAATGCTTCCGCCTGCCGACCCAACTTCACCAAAACATTGGATTGGTTAATATAACCGCCCGAAAAATGCGGATTACATTCTATAACTTTATCATAATTGTACAATGCCTCTGCCTGTTGCCCTAAGGCATCATGCGAATTGCCGCAATTTAAGTAAGCTTCTGCCCACGCCGGATTTAATGCAATGGCACGCTGATAACTTTGAATGGCGGCTCCGTGTTGCCCCATTTTCTGGAGTGCGTTACCCAGATTATAATTCGCATCCGCATAGTTTGGATCCAGTGCAACGGCTTTCTGATACTGCGGCACAGCCTCGGACCAACGCTGCAAATCCTGTAAAATATTTCCGTAGTTAGATAGATAAATAGGCTGAGTTGGATTGGCTTCCACCGCCCGTTGCATCCATACAGCGGCGTCAGTAAAACGGCCCTGCTGCACGTAGAGTAGCCCAAGGTTGTGCATGGCTTCCGCATGGCCGGGGTGCGCTTGAATGACCGACTCATAAGCGCGCTGGGCAGGTGCAAATTGTCCCGCGTTATGCAAAGCCACGGCTTCTTCAAACTTCCCTCTTATCGCTGCGTCAGAATTATCCATCATCGAAAGTTGCATAAAAATTATGCCAAGGCCCAAAGCAAGCCAATCGCCTGTAATGCAAGGTTAGCATAAATGGCGGCCATGACATCATCGAGCACAATACCGAAACCACTCGGGGCACCTTCAAGGTAGCGAATACCAAAGGGCTTCGTGATATCGAAAAGGCGAAACAGCAAAAAACCAAGAATCACCATAAGGAAGCCAACCTTCGTGCCGAGGAAAAGGTGGGGATTAAATAAAAAAACCAATGGCATTGCGACGAACTCATCTAAAATAATTTCCGAGGGGTCCTTCTTCTTCAACATCGCGGCCGCGGCTCCACAAATGAAAATAGCCGCCAAGACGGCGAGTAAATCAAAGGCCAATTCGTGACGCCACCCTTTGGGCGTGGCGATTTGTCGTACTACTAAAATCCACCAAAATAACCCCATCGCCGAGCCCCACGTGCCCGGTGCTCGCATTTTTTTTCCCAACGGACCTAACGTGGCAAATCCAACGATCATTCCGACAGACCGGGCAAATGCCGGCGGTGACGAATTAAATAACTCATTCCTGAAACTACTGTGAGTGCCACCGAGATCCAGAATAGCGTCATAATAATGACTTCCCAGCGCTGATGCCAAACGGCTGAGAGCTTCCAGTGAGTTTCATACGCACGTAGACCAATCAAATGTCCAATCGCTATAATCTGGGCGAAGGTTTTAATCTTACCTAATCCCTCCGCCTCGAGGACTTGGCCCTTGGCCGCCGCCACCAAACGCAAACCGGTAATCAAGAACTCTCGCATCAAAATCAAGGTTACCCCAAAGGCGGCGATCAGGGTTAATTGTGG
>CANBWJ010000009.1 GCA_947373115.1 Opitutia bacterium
CCATTAGCTTTCCAACTGCTTGCCGAAGGCTACGCAACCAAGCCGACAGTCGCACAAGCACTCGTCGCCGAACTCGCACGCGCGGCCGGTTCACAATTACTGGTTGGCGGACAGGCCGAAGACATGAACGGGGACGCGGCCGACGATGCCGCCGACCGACTGGAATTCATCTTACTCGGTAAAACCGCTGCGTTAATCAGTGCCCCGCTCGTGATGGGTGCGATTATTGGTGGCGCCTCCGATGACGACCTTGCCCACTGCCGCAAAGCAGGCATCGCGGCAGGCATTGCCTTTCAACTCGTCGACGACCTCTTAGACGTCACCGGCAATGCGAGTGAAATCGGGAAACCAGTCGGTGCGGATGCCCAAAACAATAAACTCACTTACACCGGCTTGCACGGCCTCGAAGCCACTCGCCAGCGCATCGCAGCATTAACCTCCGAAGCCATCAGTGAATTAAAGGCGTGCAACGCGCAGTCAGATTTCCTCTGCACATTGATTCAGAAAATGGCTCAGCGTACTCGCTGATTAATCATCTAAGCGACGGCCACTCGATGGCAGTTGATCCGGCAAGAACGCGTAGTAAGTTCCAATCCACAGCCGCCACGAGAGTGCATGGATAAAAGGTGGCACAATAAAGATGACGACGACCGCAGTCTCAATGGCATGCGCATGCGATAACCAGCCCAGCGTCGTGGCCAAGAGTATGAGCGGCAAAAGACCGAAGGCCGTTAAGCCGTAATTCCATACCATTGCACCTAGGAAGAAGCCTTCCTTGCGACGCAATGTCATGCCGCAGGAAGCACACACCGCCGGAATATTGACCAGGCGTTGATACCACGGTTTCGTCGCATTCAGCACAATCGGCTTCGCACAATCTGGACAGTTACCGCGGGCCGAGCGCCAAAAGATATCGGAGCGAAACTTCATGACATCACTCTACCTGAGCCCTTGCGGGTAGCAACCCACCAATCAAACAAAAGGGCCGACTTCATTAACGAAATCGGCCCTTATATTAAGTATTAGCTGTGAACTTATTCAGCAGCGGTTTCACCCACTTGGAAGCGAGTGAAACGCACGACGGAAACTTCTTCGCCGACCTTCTTCGAAAGTTCAGCGAGTAATTGCGAAACTTTCTTATCCGGATCACGGAAGTAAGATTGTTCGAGCAAGCAAACTTCAGCGAAATACTTATCGACGCGTCCCGAGATGATTTTCTCGATGTTAGAGAGTTGCGACTTCTTGCGACCTTCGGCGGCAATGAGTTGCTTCTCGGCAACGCCAATACGCTTTTCCAGTTCGGCAATGGCTTCGGCGTTGTTCGCGGCTTTTTGTTCTACGAGCTGACCTTGATAGTCTTCGATGACGCGCTTCACTTCTTCGATCGCCTTGTCGGCTTCGGACTTAGTGTACTCGAGGGCGATTTCTTTTTCCTTCGCAACCACTTCAGGCGAGACATCTTCGCGACGAACGAAACGTCCGTTGTTAGCGACAACCTGCATCGCCATCTGACGAGCGAAATCAGCGACTTCGGCGTGTGAGGCACCCGCTGGTGACTTGGTCGAGAGTTCTAACAAGACTGCAATCTTGGCACCCGTGTGGACGTAAGCGGAGACGCGACCGTTACCGGAAGCAGCAAACTTAAGGGCACGTGAGATTTTAAGGTTTTCGCCGATCTTGGTGACCTGGTCGTTCAAGAAATCGTTCACCTTGCGGGAAGCGTCGCCGTGATAGCTCTGTTCGAGAATATTCTCCACACCATGCTTAGCTGCTTGCGCAACTAAGTCTTTGGCGAGCGCCACGAAAGCTTCATTCTTGGCCACGAAGTCGGTTTCGCAATTCAGCTCGAGTAAGATGGCACTGGTTCCCGAAGGATCCACTTGGACAGCCAAGATACCTTCGCTGGCTTTGCGGTCGGCCTTCTTGTTACGAGTGGCGATACCTTTGATGCGCAAGATTTCGACGGCCTTCTCCATGTCGCCGTTGGCTTCAGTGAGGGCCTTCTTGCAATCCATAAGGCCAGCGCCGGTGCGCTGACGCAGATCATTGACTGTCTGGGCAGTGATGGCTGACATAAAACTAATTACTTAGAAGTTTTACGAGGGCGGGAAGACTTCGCGGGAGCCTTGCCAGCTTCTTCGCTGTCAGGAACTTCGCTGGCCTTCATCAGTTCGTCCGAAATCGTGACTTCAGGCTGTGCGTTGTCGCCACCTTCGGCACGAGCCACGGGAGTAACCGTCTTGCGAGGGTCGCGCTCAACCTTGCGTCGAGCCATACCGTTTTGCACGGCTTGGGTCAGTACTTCGACCACGAGACGAATTGATTTCGCAGCGTCATCGTTGCCTGGTACAGGGAATTGGAGCACCGAAGGATCCGAGTTCGAGTCACAAAGACCGATTACAGGAATCTTAAGGCGATTGGCTTCGTTAACGGCGATGGCTTCGTGCTTGGTGTCGATGACAATCATCGCTGCAGGCAGATCGCGGTATTCAAGGAGGCCTTCAAAGTTACGTTGCATACGTGCCATCTCACGACGGACGGCAGCGCCTTCCTTCTTGTGCATCTTGGCTAAAGAACCGTCTTGTTCCATGCGCAGGTAGGTGCGGTAGGAATCGAGCGACTTCTTGATAGTCGCAAAATTGGTAAGCGTACCGCCGAGCCAGCGATTCACCGCGAAAGGCATGCCAGTCGACTTAGCGGCTTGGCGTACCACTTCTTGGGCTTGAGGCTTGGTGGCAACGAAGAGAACTTCTTTGCCCTTAGCAGCGGTTTCCTCGAGGAAGGCCGCAGCGGCAGCGAGGCACGCATGTGACTTCTCCAAATCGATAATCGAAACACCATTGCGGTGGTCGAAAATGAATGGACGAGATTTTGGGTTCCAGCGACGAGTTTGGTGTCCGAAGTGGACGCCGGCGTCGAGTAGGTCTTTGACTGTGATGTTCATAGTATTTTTGGCTCCGTATCCCGTTTCCTGCCGAAGGAGGGGAATATTGGATCAGGTAGTTTAACTGTTTTTGGTTGTGATGTTCAAAGCAATCGGCGGTCGCTCTAAACGGTGGAAAGTGGGTTGAAACATCGGCCACCCCCTCTGGCAAGGGAAAAAGGGCTGACTTTCCCATTCAGTCCCACCACGGTCAGCCGTTCCTGCTATGAAGTGGTTTTACCGCCTAGCCTTTGTCCCCCTGCTAATCCTAGCCTCCCCCTACTATATTTGGCGGATGCTTCGTCGCGGGGGCTATAGCGATGGGTTCAGCCAGCGTTTCGGCTTCTTTCCTACCCTGCCCCCTAAAACCCTTAACCGTAGGCGAATCTGGATTCAGGCGGTCTCCGTGGGCGAAATTGAAGCGATTGGTCCGCTGCTCCGCGGACTAAAAGAATCCGGGCAGTCCGAAGTCATCCTCACGACTACGACGAGTACCGGCTATCGCATCGCCCGCGATCGCTATTCCGACCTCTGCTTGAGCATCGGGATTTTTCCCATCGATTTCTGGACATGCAGCCGACTGGCGTGGTCACGTATCGCACCCGACCTAATTATTTTAGCCGAAGGTGAGCTCTGGCCCGAACACCTCTATCAGGCGAAACGTCACAACGTGCCCGCTTACCTCATCAATGCACGACTCTCCGACAAATCGTTTGCCCGTCACCAAAAGTTTAATTGGCTTACCAAAAAATTGATTAAGCGTTTCGCTTGGATTGGCGTGGGTAGCGAAGAAGACGCCCGTCGCTTCCGTATCATTGGTGCAACCGATGGCCAATTAGAGGTCACTGGTAATATAAAATTTGATGTCGGCGCCGACGGACCCTTACCCGCCGCCGAGAAAATTAAACTGCGCGAGCAGTTAGGTTTCGGCAGCTCGCCCAACACGATTGTCTTACTCGGTTCCTCCACCTGGGAGGGCGAAGAAACGATGCTCATCGAGGCCCTGCAATCATTGCGCACGGTTGGCGTAGATGCACGCCTCCTGCTCGCCCCGCGCCATGCTGAACGTCGCGACCGCGTGATGAAGGAAATTTTAGCCAGCCGACTGCCCTTCCATCAACGTTCCATCAATGGTACCGTTGCTCCCAATGGCACGATCATACACCTATCCGATACCACGGGTGAGCTTCGTCAACTCACACGCGCGGCCGACCTCGCCTTCACTGGTAAAAGCTTACCACCCCATGATGGTGGACAAACCCCAGTCGAATGCGCCGCCGCCGGCGTGCCGCTGGTGTACGGACCTGCCATGACCAATTTCCGTGAAATCTGTAAAGGCCTCGAAGCGGTAGGTGCTGCCACCAAGGTGACTGATGCCGACGAAGCCCAGCGTGTAATTATAAAACTGGCACAAGATGTGCGGGCACGTGCCGCACAAAGCGATGCGGCGATTGCATGGCACACCCGCAATCGTGGGGCAACGGCACGCACACTCCAGCGCTTGCTCGGTTAGTCGCGATAAGCTTCGCGCACGCGTCTCGCTTCGTCGCGCAACGCACCGTTCAAAATAATTTCACGGGCCAAGGTGGCGCCTGCCGCTGGATCTTTCACGCGACCAGCCACCCATAAGGCCGTACCGGCACTCAGGCACAAAGTGTCCATGAGTCCGTCGCTGACGCCGCCGAC
This sequence comes from Opitutia bacterium, assembly GCA_947373115.1. Classification (GTDB taxonomy): domain Bacteria; phylum Verrucomicrobiota; class Verrucomicrobiia; order Opitutales; family UBA953; genus UBA953. The sequence continues at coordinate 4,610 of CANBWJ010000009.1, forward strand.
CAATAAGTCGCTGAACATCGCAAGATTCTCTTCGGGCGAACCGCCTTTTAAATCATCCAAGGTGCATGGCTTGAAACCGAAATCACCGGGCAACCAAGTGGCATTCACGGAAGCAAGCTCACCACAACCGCGCACCCGCACGGGGCCTGCCGTGGTCACTTCATCCATGCCCCCGCCGACCACTTGCGTATGCGTGACCAAGCCACGCTTCACACCCAATTGATTTAAGGCTTCAGCAATCGGCTCCACCCAGCGCTCGTCGTAAACCCCGACCATCATGCAAGCGGGTTGAGCCGGGTTAATCAGTGGTCCTAAAATATTAAAAATCGTCCGCTTCCCGCTCTCGGCAATTTTCTTACGAACATTTAAAATAGCGTTAAACGCGGGATGGAAGGCGGGTGCGTAGAGGTAACAAAAGTTTGTCGTCGAAAGTACATTTTTGATTTTCGCATCCGGCGCCTCGAGCTGCACGCCCAAGCCAACCAGAAAATCAGCGCTGCCCGACTTCGAGGTAATCGAACGATTGCCATGCTTGACGACGGGCACGCCCGCCGCAGCCACAATGAGTGCACTCGTAGATGAAATATTAAAACTGCCCGACTTATCTCCGCCGGTTCCCACGATATCAATCGCGCGACTGGGTGTATCGCCTAAATCAATCTTGCGAGCCAACGCACGGTAAGTGGAGGCAAAGCCCGCAACCTCGTCAGCCGTTTCACCCTTCTCCGCCAAGGTTAATAAAAAAGCCTCTTTAGCGGCGTCCGGAATCTGGTCATTAGCCATCGCCGCGGCCGCAAAGCTGGCCTCGGCCCTCGACAAGTTTCGTCGAGTAGCCACTGCGGCCGTTAAGCTTGCTAAATCCATGACCCAATTAGCCACGGACACCGCCCCCTGGACAAGGTGAAATAAAGGGCTAAACCGCCAGCAGCCGACCCGACCCTTAATTCCGTTTGCGTTAAGTCAGTTTTCGGTAAGCATTATAGGTATGCACGATGGCGACCAGCCTCAGGGCGAATTCGATGGCTCAGGAAATGCCTCATGGGGCGAAGCCGATTGGGCCAACTACCTTCACCGCAACGACCTCGAAGTGGCTCGGTTCCTCTCGTACTATAACGAAATCAAGACCCTGCCTGACCGTCTCGATATCAGCGCCCGTCGCATGGGCTGGGAAAACGCCGACTGGGGTCCTGGCGACCCCGCCGAAGATGCCAATGACGATGCAGGTGACTCACCCGACCTCCCCTACTGCATTCACCAGCACCCCGTTTACATCGTGGCCCGCGCCCTCGGCATTCAACTCGCCGCCTCACTCGATATTTTAAATCGCGACGCCAACCATTCGATTACCGCCACGGAAGCAGGTAAGCTCATGCATTCGGTCTGGGAAGTAGAACACCAAATCATCATGGCGATCAATGCCACCGATACCGGCGACATGTCACTCGCCCTCGTACACATGAAGCGCGGTCTCTCGGCAATCAATCACGCCATCGGTCTCGTTAGCCAATTGGAAGCTGCCGTGCGCATGAGCGCCGCCGAGGCGACCGCGGATATCGAAAATACCTTGTTTGATCTGCGGGAAATCTGCCTGCGCGTGATGGCCGATTGCCGCTGGGATGGTTCGCGTAATTAAGCCTTATTCTGGTCACCGCGACTCATGAACTGAATCAGGCGGTCGCTGAATTCTTTCGCCGAATCGTGTCCCATGCCACGGAGTGCTTGGACCATGGCAGCGACTTCAACGAGTCGAGCCATGTCGCGTCCGGGACGCACCGGGATGGTCATATGTGGCACCTTGCGGCCTAAAATCTCGTAGCTTTCGACTTCTAGGCCCGAGCGTTCTTCGTCCATACCTGGCTGCCAAAGAACGAAAGTAATCACGAGATCGATACGCTTTTCGCGACGCACAGCACGTACGCCAAACAATGACGCGATGTTAATGATACCAATGCCACGACATTCCATGTAGCCGCGGTTAAGCTCCTTGGATGTACCTTGTAATTCGCGATCACCAATCAAAGTAATGAGCACAAAATCATCCGCGACCAAGGAGTGGCCGCGCTCAATCAAGGCCAACGCACATTCACTCTTACCGACGCCCGATGCCCCTCGCAATAAGACGCCGACCCCACGAATATCAATCATGGTCGCATGCATGTTCGTCCGCGGCGCAAATTTCTCTTCCAGTAAGACCGTGGCTTCGGCCGAAAAGTCTTTCGACTTCAACTGCGTGCGAATAATCGGCACCTTATGTTTATCGGCTAACCGCTTAAGCGACTCTTCCACTTGTAAGCCTCGTGAAATCACAACGGCAGGAATTTGTTTCGAGAACACGGCCTCCATTAAACTCTGACGCAATTCCGGTGTCTGGTCCATCAGGTAGGCCATTTCACCCGCACCTAAAAGTTGTAAACGACGATTCGCAAATTCCTTAAAATACCCTGTTACCGCTAAGGCCGGACGGTTAATGGATTTTTCGGAAATAATATTTTCCAAACCCTCGGCCCCCGCCAGCAACTCCATCTGCAACATCTCACGGTAGGAGTGGAAAAACTCACTCACCGAAACAGACTCGGGGCGGACAACTGGGGCGGCTTCGGACATCGAAATTAGAGTTTAAAACTTTCGCCGAGGTAGTGACGACGGCTTTCAGGATTATTAACAATGTCATGTGGCGTGCCCGAGACAAGCACTTGTCCTTGGTGAATCAGGTAGGCCCGATCCACAATTGATAGGGTTTCTCGCACATTATGGTCGGTAATTAACACACCAATACCCCGTTCCTTTAGTCGTCGGATAATCGATTGCACTTCGGCCACCGAAATCGGGTCAACCCCGCTGAAGGGTTCATCCATTAAAAGGAAACGCGGGTTAGTCGCCAAGGCACGTGCAATTTCAAGTCGACGACGTTCACCGCCGGACAAAGTAAATGCGGGCTGACGGGCTAGACGCTCTAAACCTAAATCCGCCAGCTGTTGCGCAGTGCGTACCTGTGCCTCACGGGGCGAGAGATTGAGCGTCTCCACTACTGCCATCACATTTTCCCAAACCGTGAGCTTACGAAAGATGGAAGCCTCTTGGGGTAAATAGCCAATGCCCTGCTGAGCACGTTGCCACATCGGCATCGCTGTGAGATCAACACCGTCCAAGAAAACTTTGCCGGCAGTCGCAGGCACCAAGCCCACCACCATGTAAAAGGTTGTGGTTTTACCTGCACCATTAGGGCCAAGCAGACCGACCACCTCGCCGGCCCGGAGTTCTAGGCTAACATTCTTTACGGCCACCGCTTGGCCATAATGCTTAGCCAATGCCTCGACTCGAATGATGCCTTTTTCAGCCGGTACAGCCATAAAGTGATGAGGGCGGTGTTAACGACCGTTGTCGAGATTTTTGACGGCAGGCAGACTGAACTCAGGCCCCAAGATAATCTTCGGACGAATGACTTGCTTGGGGTTAGCCTCATTGACCACTTGCTCCATCCGCCAGCGGCGGTTGGCGTAGTCGTAGACGACTTCTTTAGCGGGTACACCTTCATTACCCTTACTGTCACGAATCCGTGCCTCGCCAAAGAGCCGTGCCTCACCGTTGCGCGGATTAATCTCCATGGTGCGACCCACGGCCGTCGTGCCATCCGCCTCAATCTTTACATTACCCCGACCCACAATGAGCTGGGGGGTTTGATGTCCCGCTCCATCGGCTTTTGCTAAACCTTCGAGGAGTTCACAGGTGGCATCGGCGTTATCGCTCTTCATGCGCACGGCACCGCGTAAAAAGAATTTCGTGATTTCGGGAGTGCTTAAAATTTCCTGCGCATCGGCAACGAACAGCGAGACTTTGCCTTTTTCATCCTTGAGCTTTAAGCGCGGACGCGTTTCGCCACTGCCTCCACTCATCGTGATGAGTTGCGGACGACCCTTTAAATTGTCGGTCTTCAACGCCTCTTCCACCTCGACAGCGGGCTGATAATCGATGCGTTCCGCTAAACATTGTAAATCTGGCTGACTGAAACGGGCGTTCCCCGTCAGGAAGATTTTTTGCAGAACAAAGACATTGCGTACGGCATCGGCAGCACGCGGGAGAGAATAGGCCACTAAACGGTCAGCCTCACTGCTCAGCTTACCCATCGTGTAGTGCACATTACCCACGAGATCGAGTTCCGCTGATTGCCCATTATTAGAAATATAAATCTGGTCGGCCTCCGCCCGAGCCTCGGCCTCGTCTTCAGCTTTAACCTTAAGCGTGGCCCTTTGATTCGGTTGCGAAGTAACCGTGACTTTTTCTTGGTTCATGTCCGAGCGAATCGTGGCACCCGCTAACTCCAGCCCACGGCGATCAATCAAGCGAGGTTGGCCTTCGAGCTCTAAGACTGCTTTCGACTGCTGCCACTGGGAATGCTCCGCGTAAAAGCTCGTTTCTTTGACCACCCCTTTAACCGCGCCATCCGCGATAACCAAGCTACCACCCTCCTTTACTTCGCTCACCCTGATTTTTCGAGCCGACACTTTACCTTGTTCCGATTGGAAATTCGCCTCACCCTCCATGGTCAGACTCTGCAGTCCAGTTTTGAGCTCGCGTTCAATGCGACCTGACTGCCCTGCAAATTCGGCCGGACTTCTCCCTTCGCGGCGTGTTTTAATATTCACTAATCCCATATCGCCAGCGTGCATTTCAATCAACTGCGTCACCGAATGGTAGATTAGACTTCGGGCGGTAGCAGTTAACTCTGGGTCCTCCAGGATGACGTTTCCAGTGAGTTCAACCGTGTCAGACTTCTGTGTAAACACGGCAACGTCACCCGAAAGGGTTTGGCGGTTTAAAACTCGGACCACTCGGCCCTTGGCACGAATCTGGCGCCACGACTTATCTCCCCCCGCCTCGTCATTCAAAATACATTCGACGATGTCACAGGTGATTTTTTCATCCAGGCGATTGACGACGACACCGCCCTTAAACACCAACATTGTGCCCTCGGCACTCGGGACAACCTCAAGGCGCTGAGCGGTCACGCGCATGCGTTGGGCAATCGCCTTCGCTAAATCGAGTTCGGCAGCGACGTTCGCTAATACCGTGAACGTGTCGCCCATGGGCGTGCTCTTCCAGTTCCAACCATCGCCACGCAAATTAAACGCAGCCGACTTCGCCTTAAACTCTGCGGCACCTTCGGCGGTGTGCTTAGTGGGGTCCACCTGACCGGATGGACTACTAAAAGTCACAACTGCTTTTCCACCTTGGAATGACTGCCCCTGCAATTGATTCATAATCCATTTCCCTTGGGTTTCCGCTGGTAACATTTGTACCGCTTTCATTTCCCAGGCCTTCTCCGCCTTCTCATCTTCAGAGTATCCGGAAAGTGTGCCCGAACCAATCTGCTGAAAGGATAGATCCTTTTGCTGGGCGAATAATGCCGCCGCCAAAAAAGCCGTGAGACCAATAACACGCATGAGCATGATGACACTTCAGCCAGCCCAGCTAATCAAGCGATTACGCCTAAATGACCTTAGGAAAAGGCTGCGGACCAACCAGCGGAGGCATCGGCACCGATTTTATAACTGCACCCACGGGAATCGCACAGCCGCCCAGAAAATCAGCCACCGGGAGCATTTTACCGCCCGGACGCTGTAAGGCAGTGATGCGACAGATATCGCCCGCACAAGCGATGCGTAAGCCATCGCGGTCGGCCGATAGCACTGTTCCAGCTACTGCCGAAACGGGTTCACCCTCAGCGACAGCGGCACCTACCTTTATAACCAAACCCTTCCATTCAAAAGTACTTCCCGGCCAACCCTCCAGGGCTAATACTCGACCCCGAATCTCATTCGCACTTACGTTAAAATCGATGGCTGCGTCCTGACGGTTCAGTCGACGGGTGTAGGTGACTCGCGTTTCATCCTGCGGCACAGGCTGCGATTCACCGGCAAGAATTTTAGGCAATGAATCCTTGGCTAAATCGGCCGCCAGTGCACCCAAGCGTTCACGCAGTGCGACCCTTCCCTCTTGCGGCGCAGTCGTTAATTCGGCCGACGCATGAATCGGGCCGGCATCCAACTTTCGCACAACCTGCTGCAACGAGATGCCCGTCGTTTTTAAATTCAAAGCCAACGCACCTTCGACAGGCGTGGCACCGCGCAAGGCGGGCAACAATGAGCCGTGAAAATTAATGAAGCCTAAACGAGCCGCAGCGAGAAACTCTTCCTTCAAGATTTGCCCGTAGGCCATCACCACACCTAAGTCGACATTGAGACCCGCCAGCATCTGCACATCGACGGCGGATAATTTTTCAGGCTGAAAAAGCGTTAAGCCGACTTCTTTAGCCCAAGCAGCAATCGGATTGGATCGAATTTCTTGACCGCGTCCCGCGGGGCGATCGGGCTGCGTGTACACGCCGACAACTTCGACCGACGGCATGGCCAAAATCGCTTTGAATGCGGGTAAGGCAATTTCATCCGAGCCCAGTAAGATCAACCGATAGCGACGTCCGACTGACATGTGAGAAAGGTTTATTTACGAGCCTGACGGGCGGCCCGGCCCTTAAGTGAACGCGGCTTATCCCAACGCGTGAACGCCTTCTTAGTCGATTTCGCACCAGGCTTGGCACCACGGCCTTTGCCCGCAGGTTTAGCGGACTTGCCGAGACGAACTTTTCCAGGCGCAGGTTTCGCAATGTGTGCCGGCGCCGAGCTAACTCCCACTGCCGTCGTACCGTCCTTACGCGTACCGGGAGGGGCAAAGAATTTTCGGCCTTCTTGCTTAGGCTTACCCACCACGTCTAAGAATACCGGCACACCCGAGAGATCAAAGTTTTCGTGCACGCCTTTGACCAAATAGCGCTGGTAAGCCTCTTCGAGGCGCTCCTCTGAATTACAAAAGAGACGAAAACGAATCGGACGCTTGGAAACTTGTGTGACGTAGTAGCACTTGAAGCGTCGACCCGAGACCATGCGAGGCGGACGTTTAACCATGAGCTCTTGAATAATCCGATTAATACGTCCGGTGGAAATAGTGGCACCAGCGCGAATGTAAACGGCCTCCGCGGCATCGAGCAAATCTTCGGCACGTAAGCCGGTTTTCGCGGAGACGAATAAAACCGGCGGCTCAGGGAGGAAGAATAATTCGCGGCGAACGGCGGTACGGAATTTCGACCGGAACTCTTCTTCATCTTCATAGCCACTGAGCGAATCCTTACGGAATGCCTCCTTGGCCAGATCCCACTTATTGACGACAACAACAATGCCGCAGCCAATAAGGGCTAATTCGCCGGCCAATTGCTTATCAATCCGCGTCACACCCTGCTGGGCGTCTAAGACTAAAAATACGACATCGGTATCGGCCAAAATTTCGTCGGCTCGGATTTGTGAAAAGAAGTCTAACGTGTCTCGCTTGTTGGCCGTGCGACGGCCAGCGGTGTCGACCAGTGCGAATTCCGTCTTCGAACCGTCCGTCTTTTTGCGAGCCAACCGCGAACGCACTGGGTCGCGCGTGGTGCCTGCAACTTCGCTGACGATTAAACGGGCATCGCCCAACAGTCGATTGCCCAAAGAACTCTTCCCCACGTTGGGTCGACCCGCCAGGGCGAGTCGAATGGGATGCGAAGTTTCCGATGAGGGTTCGGTGGGGGCCGGACCAATTTTTTTCAAAATTAAAGCCTCCAACTCTTTCATGCCGCGACCGTGTTCCGCCGAAATTAAAAGTGGGTCGCCAAAGCCTAAAGTGTAATAATCTCCGATTTGTCCGTCGCGCTCTTCGGTGTCGGCTTTATTAGCGACTACCACCACTCTCTTGCCCGCCTGGCGTAATTTGGCGGCCACTTCCATATCGAGTGGCGCGCACCCTTCGGAGGCATCGACAACCAATAAAACGAGGCTCGCGGCAGCTAAGGCGAAATCCACTTGTTCTTCGACCGCCGACGCAATGACCTTAGGCGTGAGCTCAGCACGGTAGAGTCCAATACCACCCGTATCCATCAAAGTGTAGCGACCGTTGGAAACTTCGGCGGTAATTAAATCGCGCGTCACACCAGGCTGGTCATGCACAATCGAAATGCGCCGACCCACGAGACGGTTAAATAAACGGCTCTTCCCTACGTTGGGGCGACCCACGATAGCGACGGCACGAGAGAGCTCGGTATTCCTTTCCATCACCACACAGTCAACACCTCACGCCCCACAAGCAAGCAAGGATGCTTACTTACGACGAGGAAGTGTGTCTAAGAAACGGGCAATGCGCTCACCCGCTTCGTGAATCCGCTCATAACTCGTCGAGAACGAGGCACGACAGAAACCTGCACCGGCTTGGCCAAAGGCTGTTCCCGGTACCATCGCCACCTTTTGCGACGCCAATAGCTGTGAGGCAAAAGCGAGTGAATCTAGGCCCGTGCTCGAGATATCAGGGAAAGCATAGAAAGCACCGCGTGGCAAATGACAGGGCAAGCCGAGTTCATTGAAGCGACGGACGATGAAATCGCGACGCTCGCGGTACTTATCACGCATGTGCAACATCGAGTCGTGCCCATTCTTCAGTGCTTCCACCGCTGCTTCCTGACTGATAATCGGAGCACACATGATGCCGTATTGGTGCACCTTGAGCATGCCATCGATCACGGCAGCCGGTCCACAGGCATAACCAATCCGAAAACCGGTCATCGCAAAGGCCTTGGAGAAACCATGTAAAAACACGGTGCGCTCACGCATGCCGGGCAACGAGGCAATCGAGACGTGATTACCTTCGAAAGTGAGTTCCGAATAAATTTCGTCCGAAGCCACCAAGAGGTCTTTCTCGATGGCAAACTTCGCAATCGCTTCGAGCTTGGCACGGTCAGCCGTACCACCCGTCGGATTGGTCGGGAAATTTAAAATCAAAACTTTGCAACCAGGCTCCCAGGCAGCACGCAGTGCCGCTGGATCCAAAGCAAATTGATCAGACGCCTTCGTGCGAATCGGAATCGGCTTCGCATGACAGAGCGCAACGCTAGGGGCATACGAAACGTAGCAGGGCTCGTGATACAGCACCTTATCGCCTGGATTCAATGTGGCACGCAGCAAGGCGTCCAGCGCCTCAGAGACGCCAACCGTCACGAGGATTTCGTTCTCTGTGTTGTACTGAGGACCGTAATACTTGGCGACATAGCGCGAGATTTCTTCGCGCAATTGAATGGTGCCGCGGTTATCCGTGTAGGACGTGCGACCTTTTTCCAAAGCTGCCATGGCAGCCTCGCGGATGTGAAACGGCGTAACGAAGTCGGGCTCACCAATACCAAGCGACACCGCGTCCTTCATCTTCGACACGATGGCGAAGAAGTCGCGAATTCCCGATTTGGGAATGGACGCAACATGTTGCGCCACGAATCGTCCGGATTCATCCATGGTTCAAAATTTCCTTAGAATCAGGGACTGACGGAGGGCTGATCGCGACGCGAGGCCTCATCCGTGATCACGAAACCATCCTTCTTATAAGCACGGAGGAAAAAGTGGGTCGAAGTGCCTTGGACCCCATCAATTCGGGCCAAACGTTCATGCACAAAACCAGCGACCTTATAAAGGTTGTCCGCTGTCACCACGACTAAAAGATCGTAACCACCCGACATCAAATAGCAGCTTTCGACTTGTTCGAAGCGACTGATGCGTTCGGCAATACCATCAAAACCGCCACCACCTTCGGTGCGAATCTTGATTTCAATCACGGCACGCACGCGACGTTCGGCCTCAAAGCTAGGATTCAAAACGGCGCGCCAGCCGAGCAACACACCTTGACTGCGGAGTTCAGCGAGCTGCTTGTCCACGACATCGGGACCGAGATTTAAAATCGCACCAATCTGTTTGGTGTCGAGCGGTTCTCCTTCGAGGAGTAATTTGAGTACGGAGTTCATAAGGTGTTAGGCTTTAACGAGGGCACGTCGCTGACGCACGGCGGCAGCAAGTTGGTCAAAAAGGGGTTTTGTCTGTTCAAAGGAAAGACAAGCGTCGGTGATACTGCAACCGTAGGTGGAGGCTTCGCGACCCTTCCAATCCTGACGGCCTTCCACGAGGTGACTTTCAATCATCACGCCCGCAATAATTTTGGAACCACGCGCAACCTGCTCGGCGAGATCAGCGGCGACTAATGATTGGCGACGGTGGTCCTTGGAACTATTGCCATGCGAACAATCAACCACGAGACGCGTGGTAACACCAGCCTTCTGGAGGCGAGTTTCAGCATCCGCAATGAATTCAGCCCCGTAATTAGGACCCGTGCGTGAACCGCCACGAAGAATGACGTGGCTGTCGGGATTACCTGTGGTTTGGAAAATGGCGACCTCACCCTCTTTAGTTACGGAAGGGAACCAGTGCGAGGAACGAGCCGACAAACAAGCGTCGACGGCAACTTGAATGGAACCGTCGGTACCATTTTTAAAACCCACAGGCATCGAAAGTCCGGAAGCTAATTCGCGGTGAATCTGACTCTCGGTTGTACGTGCACCAATGGCGCCATAGGCCACAAGGTCAGCGAGGTACTGAGGCGTAATGGGATCAAGGAACTCACTGGCACTCGGCAAACCCATATCCGCAATCTGGGCTAAGAGTCCGCGACCGAGACGCAGGCCTTCGTTGATTTTGAAGGACCCATCGACTTCTGGGTCGTTGATTAAACCCTTCCAACCGACCGTGGTGCGCGGCTTTTCGAAATACACGCGCATCACGATTTGCAAATCGGCGGCATGCTTCTTGGCTTCTTTTAAAAGCAGGTTCGCATACTCCATCGCAGCCTTCGGATCGTGTACCGAGCAAGGACCCACCACGACCAACAAGCGGTCATCCTTACCCGACAAAATGGCGGAGGCCTCCTTACGGGCTGCGGTGACTACCTCGGTGGCACGTTCGCTCGGACGCAGCTCCTGGAGCAGGAGCGCGGGGGGCAGCAAGGGTAGCCGGCTGCGTATGCGTAAATCGTCCGTATTGTGAAACATTAGAAAAAGGCCTTTCCTTTGGGAAAAGAGGCTCAAATGAAGGATACTCAAGGCCTTATGTCAATGAATCGTCCCTTGTTGACGAAGGTGGTCCCCTGTATCAAAACTGTCTCAAAACGGCATGCCCAAGCCCCCTTCCAGCGAATCACCCGACCAATCGGAGGCCTTTCGTGCCTACATCGCCGAAAAAGGCCTGCGCGGCACACGTCAGCGCTTAGCCGTTTTTGAGGCCACGCGAAACTTGAGTGGACACTACACGGCCGAGGAACTTCTGAAGAAATCGCGCTCGATTGATCGCACCGTTTCGCGTGCCACCATCTACCGTGCCCTACCCTTACTCATCGGCAGCGGCATCATCCGCGAAGTCGACGTCGGCCGAGATCACAAATACTACCTCACCGAAACCGGCTCCACCCCTTTTCGCGCTCAACTCTTCTGCGAAAACTGCGACACGATTTTAGAGGTCGATGCCCCATTCATGGAATGGTATGGTAAAACGGTTGCCGCCAAACACGGCATGAAGCCGATTTCCCAAAAACTCCAGGTGACCGCCCTCTGCGAAACTTGCCAAAAAAGTAAACTTTCTCGCTCATGAAATCATTTCCTGTCGCCGCCGTCTTTCCGCCACTACCGAGCGGCGGCGTGCCCCTAACCGACCTGCAACGCGAAGTCATCGCGCTCAAGAAAGCCAAAGATGCCATCATCCTGGCACACAACTATCAGTGTGAAGACATTCAAGCGGTGGCTGACTTCGTAGGCGATTCACTCGGGCTCGCCTATAAGGCAGCGGCGGCTCAAAATTCGACCATCGTATTCTGCGGCGTGCACTTCATGGCCGAAACCGCCAAAATCGTAAACCCCACACGCAAGGTTTTGCTTCCTGATTTAAATGCGGGGTGCTCCCTGGCCGACTCTTGCCCCGCCGAGAAACTCGCCGCCATTAAAGCCGCCCAACCCAACCTCTACGTTGTCGCTTACATCAATTGCAGTGCGGCCGTTAAAGCCCTCAGCGATGTCATCGTCACCAGCGGCAACGCTTCTAAAATCGTACTAAAAGCCCCCGCCGATCGGCCCATTCTTTTCGTCCCCGATCAAAACCTTGGAAGTTGGGTCACAGCCAAAACAGGCCGAGCCATGCAACTCTGGCCCGGGAATTGTTACGCCCACGTTCAGTTCACCCCGACCGCCCTCCTGCGAGCTAAAGCCGAGCACCCCGGCGCACCCGTGGTCGCCCACCCCGAATGCACCGAGGCCGTGCGTGACCTGGCGGACATGGTTTGCTCAACCGAACTAATGGTGGACTGGTGTAAGAAGCAAGTAGCCCAAACTTTAATCATCACCACCGAGTCGGGCATGATTCATCGCCTTCGCCGCGAAGTCCCAGGCAAAACTTTTGTCGCGGCACCGACTGACCGTTGCTCCTGCAATGATTGCCGCTTCATGAAAATGAATACTTTGGAAAAGGTACGTGATTGCCTACGCGACGGCACCCCTGAAATTATCTTACCCGAAGCCATGCGTGCCGCCGCCGAGATTCCACTACGCCGCATGCTCGAGTGGAGTAAGTGAGCCCGTGAGTTCAAAGAATTTATCAGTTATTTTGTAAACAAATTCGCTGGTCAATTCTTGCCCTCGTGGCACCTGGGCGATAAGTTCACCTGATGTTGAAGTGGCCCTATGCCGACCCCGCCACGGCACCGACCGACGCCCCGGTTCACATCGGCGGAACGCTCGACCCCGCCACTCTTTTAAGCGCCTATCAGCACGGGATTTTTCCTTGGCCCAATGATAGCAAGTCCGTGCGCTGGTGGAGTCCCGATCCACGTTTTGTACTGCTGCCACAAGAACTGCGTTGCCCCGACAGCTTGCACAAGGTCATGCGCAAAAAAGGCTGGCGAGTGACCGTCGACCAAGCCTTCGAAACCGTGATGCGTGAATGCGGCAAGGCACCGCGTCCCGGACAAAACGGTACATGGATTACCGAGGACATTATCCAGGCATATAGTGAACTTCACCGCCAAGGCTACGCGCACAGCGTTGAAGTTTACTGGCATGATGAACTAGTGGGCGGACTTTACGGCGTGGCACTGGGTCGACTGTTTCACGGCGAATCCATGTTCCACACCAAGACCGACGCTTCCAAGGTTGGCTTCGTCGCCCTCGTGCAGCGCCTACTCGCGTGCGGCTTCATTCTGATTGATTGCCAAATTCCCACGCAGCACCTCGCGAGTTTCGGCGCCTTTGCGATTCGACGAAAACAGTTTCTTGAAATCGTTGCTCAGTCCCAAAACGAAATGCCGCACACCAATCCGTGGACTACTCCGCTTTGGCCTTTGGCTTCGTCGATGCCTTCTTAAGCTGGGCCACTTCGCGCTGATAAACGCGACCGACAATCACGCAGAGCTGCTGCAGCGAGCGGCCATCCGTATAAACGGCAATGCCCGCCTTCATGTAAGCCTGCTCGCGCTTCTTCATAAGTTCCCGAATCTTCACCTCGGGCTCATCGCCCTTCAGTAAAGGCCGACGGGACTTATTCGCGGTGCGACGGATAATGGTGTCGACCGAAGCAAATAAAGTAATCACCACGCCCTTGGAGCGCACGAGCTCAGCCATGCCAGCAGGGACTACCAAGCCACCACCGCAGGCAATAATGGCACCGGCTGGAGGAATGAGTTCCTCGATGACTTTGCGCTCAAGGGCACGAAAATGCTCCTCACCTTGTTCCGCAAAAATGTCTGCCACACTCGCCCCCGCTAATTTTTCGACCAAGTCATCCGTATCGAGGAATGGACGTTGCCAGCGGTGTGCCAGCTGACGGCCCAGGGCAGACTTACCCGTCCCCATGAATCCCGCAAGGATGAGGTTGGGTTGTTCGTCGGATGTGGCACGCCCAGGCATTACCGAGAATGAAGGGAGTTTGTGCCCATCTTCGCAAGCGACAATCACCACCACCCCGCTTGCTTAATTTCGCCGTCTAAGTTATTTTCAATTCTTGCCATGGCTTCACTGGGTCTAATCTCTCCGCCACTCCCCTCCGACGAATTACAGTCGGTCTACGCACAGACCCAGGGCGTCCCATTTTATAACCGCCAAGATTGGGCCGCCGCTCTCAAGGAGAGTCCCGATGAATTGTCGAAACTTCCGCGACTCACCAAAGCCGAGTTGCGCGAACATTCGCCCCACAACCTGTTGCCCACTCGCTTCAACCTCAGCCAATTAGTCGCCCAAGGTATCGTTGAAGAAGAAAGTACTTCGGGCACTTCGGGTGCGAGCGTTCAGGTGGTCTTCGGCTCCCGCTGGTGGGCTGAGCAAGAAATACGTGCCTTGCGACAGAATCCTTTCATCCGAAAAATCTTAGATAAAACGCCCGACGCTCGCCGTGCTGTGTTTACAACCCCGGGCTGCAGCGGCGTCAGCTGTTTCGCACGCTGGCTCAACTTCGAGCAACGCATCATCGGCTCCACCTTATACGTTAATCAATCACGTATCCCCTTTTCAATTCCCGAGGACAAACTCGCGGCCATGGCCGAAGAAACGAAGCAGTGGCAGCCATCCTTTCTCGATGTCGACCCCGTGCACGGCATGTGGTTCGCACTCTATTGCGAACGCCACGGCCTCACCTTCCCTTCGCTTCAATTCATTATCAGTAGCTACGAATTTACCAGTGTGGTCCACCGCCGCATCATGGAACGCGTCTTCGGTGTACCGGTAATCAACCTGTACGGTTCCAGTGAAACCGGACACCTCCTCATCGAGGAATCAGCGGGGCAAATGATCCCCAGTCCGGCAACGGCCTTCCTTGAATTATGCGACATTGATGCACAAGGCGTCGGACAGCTCCTCGTCACCACCCGCACGAATGCATACCTCCCACTTCTGCGCTATGAAATCGGCGACCTCGCCGCCATCGTCCCGAACGGCTACCGCATCCACGGACGCGTGCGCGATGCCCTCCGTCGCGCCGACCATTCCCTGCTGACCACTTACCAAGTGGATCAATCCTTCCAAGATGTTCTGGGTGTCGCACATTATCAGGTGCGCCAATCCACCGACGGGCGATGCGAAGTCTTCTTGCTACCTGAAATCCCCGGCGAGCCCCTAGATGAAATTAAGGTCGTGGTGGCTGAACGACTAACACGTCTGACGGGCAGTCCAATTAACATCGCGGTGGTGCCCTTAATTCCGCCAGAGGACTCAGGAAAGTTTCGCCTAACGACCCGCGTGGCCTAAAATCAGGCCCATCCGTTTTAATATTTCGCTTATTTCTCTGCTTCTGGCTGGAAAAAGCAGTTTTATCCCACCAACATTCGGCCACACTCATGGAAGTCTACATCGACGGAAAGTTTTACCCTAAAGCAGAAGCGAAAATCTCGGTCTTCGACCACGGCTTTCTCTACGGCGATGGCATCTTTGAAGGCATCCGCCTTTACAAGGGCAACGTCTTCCGCCTCGACGAACACCTCGAGCGCTTAGAAATGTCCGCCAAGGCCCTCTGCCTGCAGATGCCCTGGAGTCGCAAAGAAATTTCCGACATCGTCTGTGCGTCTTGCCGCCAAAATAAATTAACCGATGGCTACATTCGCCTCGTCGTCTCCCGTGGCTTTGGCGACCTCGGCCTCTCGCCCAAGAATTGCCCTACGCCTTCCATCGTCTGCATCGCGGACAGCATCAAACTTTACCCCGAAGAGCTTTACACCTCGGGCATGAAAATCATCACCGCGCCCACCCGCCGCATGAGCCCAGGTGCGCTGCCACCGATGATTAAGTCGCTCAACTACTTGAATAACATCTTAGCAAAGATGGAAGCGCAGCAACACGGCTTCCACGAGTGCCTGATGCTCAATGAACAAGGCTACGTCTCCGAGTGCACCGGCGATAACGTTTTCCTCATCCACAAAGGTAAACTCATCACCCCTGCCTCCCACGCCGGCGCCCTCATCGGCATCACGCGCCAAGTTGCCCTTGAAATCGCGGCCACGCTCAAGATTCCAACCGTCGAAACCAACATTACCCGTTACGACGTGTGGAATGCCGACGAATGCTTCCTGACCGGAACTGCCGCCGAAGTTATTCCCGTAATCGAAGTCGATGCCCGTACGATTGGCACTGGCAAGCCCGGCCCCATCACTGCCAAGATCTTGGCAGAGTTTCGCAAGAAAGCCTCGGTCGAAGGCACCAAGATCTAAGATTTAAATTATAAAATAAAGAGCCCTCAGTGCAGTTACGCGCTGAGGGCTTTTTATTTAGCGACGATTATTACTCTCCGACGATGGTGCCGGCTGGAACAATCGCGCCCTTCTTGACGACGATAACACCGTCGCGGACGAAGAGAGCCTCGGTTTCCCATTTCTCGGGTAAGCCAGTTGGCGCCAAGCGACAGCCTTTTCCGATACGTGCGTTCTTATCGATGATGGCATTGCGAATGTAACAGCCTTCACCGACACCGATGTCAGGACGACCGAGACGGGCGTTTTCGGCAGCGTCTTCCGCACGTTCAAAGTGATCAGCACCCATCATCACGACATTTTCTAAATTCGTACCACGACGTACCACGGAACGTGTACCCAACACCGAACGCGTAATGTCGGAGTCATCCACAATACAACCGCTGGCCATTAAGACCTTAGTGGTGCGACAGCCATTGAGTTTCGCCGTAGGCAGGTAAAGGGAATTGGTATAAACAGGGTTTTCGCTGTCAAAGAAATCAAATGGCGGAACGGGGTCTGTCAGGGTGAGGTTACACTCCCAAAAGGAGCCAACCGTGCCGATGTCTTCCCAATAGCCATCAAAGACGAATCCCATCATGCGCTTCGATTTTAATAAGCCAGGGATCACTTCTTTACCAAAGTCGGTTTGTTTTGGATCCGCCAAGGCCTCGCGCATCACCTTGCCGGAGAAGACGTAAATACCCATCGATGCCAGGCAGTAGGGCTTGTCGGACTTGTCGGAAAGGCGACCGCGGGCCGCACCCTTTAAGACGAGTGATTGCACCACTGCGGGGTCTTTTGGTTTTTCGACGAACTCAACGATTTTTAGGTCGGGCTCGACACGCATCACGCCCAGGGCAGAAACTTGGTCAGCTGGCATGGCCTTGGCGGCAATCGTAATATCGGCCGCCGAGTCCAAGTGTTGCATCACTAATTCCTTGAAATCGATGCGGTAGAGCTGGTCGCCCGAGAGAATTAAAACGAGGTCCGAATCATTCAGGTTATAGTGATTAAGGTTTTGGCGCACCGCATCGGCCGTACCTTGATACCACGCTTCTTTGTCGCCCGTTTGCTCGGCCGCTAGAATATCGACGAAGCCATTGCCAAAGCCATCAAACTTATAGGCCTGTTGGATGTGCTTGTGGAGCGAGGCGGTGTTAAACTGGGTCAGGACGAAAATTTGGTTAAAACCAGAGTTCAGACAGTTACTAATGGGGATATCGACCAAGCGATAGTTGCCCGCCAGCGGAACGGCAGGCTTACAGCGATTTCTGGTTAAAGGGTAAAGGCGCGTACCGCGACCCCCACCCATGATGATACAGATAACGCGTGGAAGTTTCTTCATAGTTACGAGAACAACCACAACGAGATTTCCTAACGGCTCAAGCGGAAAAGACCTAATGACGCTTGAAGCCTAATCATTGTGTGTTTTGCATCAGTCGTCGCATGGCATTCGCCTTTCATATTCTCGGAACCAGCAGCTCAGGCAATTGCTCGATTCTCGAAACCAATGGCACACGCATGATGATTGATGCTGGCTTTCAAGGCCCACGACTCGAGGCCTCGCTGACCAAACTCGGTTTTACTTCAGCAGCGGTGGATGCAGTTTTAATTACCCACGAACACGCAGACCATTGCGTGGGGCTCGCCGCATTGGTTCGACAAAACCCGACGCTTAAAGTTTTTGCCAATCGTGAAACCGCTCGCCGCATTCAAGGTACATTAAAAATCCGGCCCGATTGGCAATTATTCGAAACGGGTTCGACCTTCGAATTTCGCGGACTGCAAATCACGTCCATTCCCATCCCGCACGATGCGGCCGACCCCGTGGGCTTTGCGATTGATTGTCCAGCCGAAGACCAACGCCCGGCTCGCCGAGTGACTTGGTTAACCGACCTCGGTCATGCCACCGATGTTGTGCGTCACCATTGCTCTTTAGCCGACGTGTTAGTCCTCGAAGCCAATTACGATGACGAGATGCTGGATCTCTCCAAGCGACCCCTTCACCTCAAGCAACGTATCCGCGGTAACCATGGACACCTGTCAAATCATGCCGCACGCGACCTTTTACTGAGCCTGCGCGAATGGCAGACAACGGAGCTTTTTCTCGGCCACCTCAGTAAGGAGTGTAACCGCACCTCACTGGTTGATGAGGTCATGAACGCCGTACGTAACTGGAAGAACGATTTACGTGTCACGGTGGTCGACCCCCTCGAAGACGACCCCATTAGCGCTTGGTAAAGGGCCCCAGTTTATCAGTAAAATCGTTTTTCTGAGGTATGGCGGTCAAGTCCTGCTTGACCGTGTTGAGCGAGGCGGCTTGTCTTCGCCTTTAATCCCATGGCCAACATCCCCGTTAATCGTATTAAGAAGAAGAACATCATGAGCTACAATGGTGAGCTCTGCATCGTTCTTGAATGCCTCGTGCGCACCCCTCCTAACAACGCCTCGTACGTTCAAATGGAATTACGCTCCATTAAGACTGGCGCCAAGATCCCCGTTCGTTGCGGTATCGGTGTCAGTTTTGACGTCTTTGATAACTCCAATAAGTCTCTTGAACTTTCCTATCAAGCCGACGGAAGTTACGTCTTCTCTGACCCCAATACCTTTGAAGAACACTATATCTCGGAAGCCTCCCTTGAAGACTCTAAAGAGTTCCTCATCCCCGGTACTTCTTACATGGTACTCTTCGTTGAGGATCGTCCGGTCACCGTCGACCTCCCCCCATCGGTTACCGTTAAAGTTCTTGAAGCACCACCCGCCGTTAAGGGCGACACCGCTGGCAATGTCCAGAAGTCTGTCACCTGTGAGAATGGCCTAATCGTCAACGTCCCCCTCTTCATCAAGGAAGGCGAAATGATTAAGGTCAGCACTGAGAATAAAGAATACCTCGGTCGCGCATAATCGTTTCAAATTCGCAATAAAAGGGTCAGGCATCATTTGATGACCTGACCCTTTTTGTTTGGCTGGCGGGATTGACAACTGATGTGGCTGGTTTCAGTTTTTGCCTACCCCACATTCTATGACTATCTACGGAACCGCACTCCTAGCTGGATGCCACCTGCTTGGCATTATTTTTGGTGAACTCATCGGTCGCTCTTTAGGAATGACCACTAATGTCGGCGGTGTTGGGATTGCGATGATCCTCCTCATTTCGCTCCGATTTTTCCTGCATAAGCGCGGCATATTCACCGAAACCTCCGAGACCGGCGTCCAATACTGGAGCGCCCTCTACATCCCCGTCGTCGTGGCGATGGCCATGCAACAAAACGTTATCGCCGCCCTACGCGGTGGCCCCGTCGCCCTACTTGCTGCCATCGGCACCGTCGCAGCCTGCTCACTCTGCATCTCCTTCATTAATCGCCTCGAGAAATAAAGCGTAACCAAAACCCAACACCTATTTCCATGCTTACTGAAATTCTCGAAAAAGTTTCCAAGGACAATGGCCTCATCATGGCCTTTGCCGTTGTTGGAATCATCACCCTACTCTCTGGTTTTATTTCACGCAAACTCACCCTCGGTCGCATTCAAGGCTCGGCCATCGCGATTTTAATTGGCCTAGGCTTGGCTTACGTCGGTGGCAAAATGACCGGAGGCTCTAAAGGCCTTGCCGATGTCACTTACTTCGGCGGACTGGCCTTAATGGGCGGAAATATGTTACGCGATTTCGCAATTGTAGCCACCGCCTTCGAAGTCCACCCCGAAGAAGCTAAGAAAGCGGGCTGGATTGGTGCGGTCGCACTTTTACTGGGAACCGTCGTACCCTTTATTGTCGGCGTGCTCATCGCTTACGCTTTTGGTTACCGCGACGCAGTCAGCATGACGACGATTGGTGCGGGGGCGATTACTTACATCGTCGGACCCGTCACAGGTGCCGCCATCGGTGCATCGTCTGACGTGATGGCCTTGAGTATCGCTACGGGCGTTATCAAAGCGATTATTGTGATGGTGACCACTCCGATGCTGGCTGGATTCTTACGTCTTAAAACACCTCGATCGGCAATGGTGTTTGGCGGCCTCGCTGGCACGGTAAGCGGAGTTTCCGCCGGCCTCGCTGCCACCGACCGAAAGCTTGTTCCGTATGGCGCCTTGGTCGCCACCTTTCACACTGGCATCGGAT